>JBBSPQ010000645.1:0-1531 GCA_038258585.1 Pseudomonadales bacterium | reverse complement strand
GGACACGCTGTTCGGGGCGACCTTCTGTGTGCTGGCGCCCGAACATCCGTTGGTAGCAAAGATCACGAGTGCAGATCAGGCCGAAAGCGTCGCGGCCTATGTCGAGCGTGTTAAGAACATCAGTGATCTTGATCGGGAAACCGCCGCAGCCAAAGAGAAAACAGGTGTCTTCACTGGCGCCTATGCCGTCAATCCTGTCAGCGGTTTGCCAGTTCCTGTCTGGATCGCGGACTACGTGAAAGCGGACTACGGCTCGGGCGCCATCATGGCTGTGCCTGGGCATGACGAGCGTGACTACGAATTTGCTGAGGCCTTCGGGTTGCCGATAGTAGAAGTGGTGCAGGGAGGAGATATCAGTCAGGCCGCTCATGCCGAAGAAGGCATTGCGGTGAATTCCGGATTCCTGAATGGTCTATCGACTGCCGAAGCCAAGCCCAAAATTATTGCGTGGCTGGAGGCTCAAGGATTCGGGCAAGGCGAGACCACCTACAAGCTGCGTGACTGGTTGTTCTCCAGACAACGCTACTGGGGCGAGCCATTCCCGATTCTGCATAATTCCAAGACAGGTGAGATTCGCCCGATAGCGGCATCCGAACTGCCGATCACACTGCCGGAATTGTCCGAATACAAACCGACTGCTGACGGCCAGCCGCCATTGGCGCGCGCCGAAGAATGGATGAAGGTAGAGCTGGACGGTGAGCAGCTGGAGCGCGAGACCAATACCATGCCTCAGTGGGCTGGTTCCTGCTGGTACTACTTACGCTATATGGACCCTCATAACGACAAGCTACCGTTTGCGCCAGAGGCTGAGAAGTATTGGGGCCCTGTGGATCTCTACGTGGGTGGAGTCGAGCACGCGGTACTGCATCTTCTGTATGCCCGCTTCTGGCACAAAGTGATGTTCGACTGCGGCCTTGTTCATACTAAAGAGCCGTTCAAGAAGTTGTTCAATCAGGGCATGATCTTGGGCATCAGTCATCGTGACAGCAGCGGTCGTTTCTATGCGCCCGGCGATGTGGAGTATCGCGATGGCAAGCCCTACGCGAAAGGCACCGACACGCTTCTCAGCGCACGCGAAGAGAAGATGTCGAAGTCACGCCTGAATGTCGTTAATCCTGATGACGTGGTAGCCGAATATGGTGACGATTCATTGCGTCTGTATGATATGTTCATGGGGCCGCTGGAGGCAGTGAAACCGTGGCAGACTAATGGCGTGAAGGGAGTGTACGGTTTCCTTGATCGCGCCTGGTCTCTGCTTATCGATCCGGAAACGGGCGAACCTGCTACCATTATTTCTGACGAGCCGGAAAGCGCGGCTTCTGACGAATTGCGTCGTGAAATCAACATTACTATTCAGAAGGTTACTAGCGATATCGATAATCTGCGCTTCAATACCTCAATTGCCAAGATGATGGAATTCGTGAATCTGGCCAAGAAGCAAGAGCGCGTGCCTCGGCAGATTGCAGAGAAATTCATTCTGGTGTTGGCGCCTTTTGCGCCGCACATCGCAGAGGAGTTGTGGCAGCGATTT
>JBBSPQ010000644.1:0-1552 GCA_038258585.1 Pseudomonadales bacterium | reverse complement strand
CTGCTGTTATCAAATTGCATCAACACATCTGCATCTTCCTGCGGCGTCACCGACCAGTAACCCTGAAAACGCACACCCCAGTCAGTGCCAAGGGGCAGCAGTACCGGGTGACGGCGATCGATGTCCGCTATCAACAAGTAATCGCTTCCTGTCATGGAGACAGCGTCATCAAGCACTGCAGGACTGATAGATCCCAGTTGCTGATTGAACTGCTGGGCATTGACTCGATCCCCAGGTGCAAACAACACGCTGCCACCCTCTTCCACATAAGCTGTAAGAGCAACCGCCTGCGACGTACTGAGATCACTGCCTGCGTTCAACATCACGACAACATCGTGCTGTTGCAGCAGATCCTCATCGAGTGCTTGCGGGCTCGTGGTCTCAATCTTAAAAGGAGAATCTGCTGCGCCGCCGACAGCGAGCGTCAGCCAGTGCGCCTCGTCTTCATACCAGTTCGCAGAAGGTTCGCCATTGACAACCAGCACACTGATTTTCGGCATCACATCGACGGTAAAGTAATAGGTGTTATCGGGTGCGAAATCGTCTGCTCCGACACGTATTTCCCCGCGATAAGAACCTTCGGAATCGAATACCATTGGCAGCCGAACGACAGCCTCAGATGTCTCACTCAAGTCTACAGGGACACGAGTCTGTTCTTCGCCGTTCAGTACCAGGCGAACGTCAGCCTGATCCATATGAATGGAGCCTGTGCTGCGCACACGGGCCAACAGTTCGTATTCATTCCGGTTTTCAATCAACTGATCGGGTGATCGAACATCGGTCAACAAAAGATTCCGGGTGGCACCTTCTCCAACATCGATTCCCGTGAACGCGACACCGGGCGCAAGCATCCATCCTGAATCATCGTCACCGAGGCCACTCGCCTGATAATCTGACACCAGATAGACTGTCCGCTGGTCATGGCGCGAGGAATCGAGCATATCGTTGGCAAGACGCAGCGCTGGCATAAAACGGGTGGTTTCAAACTGGGGCGATGCAAGGTTGTCGATGAATGAACCCGCGCCGTCCAGGTCACCGCTCAATTCCCGCACGCCGACCGTCGCATTGGCGAATGCGATCACCGCCACTTCATCGCCAGCTCTCATCTCCGTAACAATTTCTCTCGCCGCCTCCTGCGCCTGTTCGAATCTGTCGCCATAACGCATGCTCATGGACACATCGATCAGAATGACGGCGGACTCTGGTTCGGCATCGACCAGATTGGCAATATTACTGTCGAACAGTGGGCGGGCAAATGCGAATACAAGCAGACAAATTACCGCGGCACGCAATGCCAATAGCAACCATTGCTGAATTTGTTGAAACAGAATTAATTTCTTTGACGTGTTCTTGAGAAAGCGCAAGGTGCTGAACAGCATCTTGGGCGGCTTTTCCTTCCGAATAAGATGGATTGCCACGGGAATTGCAGCTGCCAGTAAACCAAACAAAAACAATGGGGTGAGAAATGCCATTTAGAAACTCTTCGCCCGTCGAAAAATGTAGGAAGACAGTGCGGTGTCGAGCGGCTGTGATGTATTCAACAGACAATAAT
>JBBSPQ010000643.1:0-1562 GCA_038258585.1 Pseudomonadales bacterium | reverse complement strand
CCGGATTGGACAACCGCCACAATCGGGACCTTACGATGAAATAATGTCCGTCCGGCGTTTGAGGATATTTGGATCGCATAATCTTCCGAAACTGAGTTTCTGTGTAAGAGGCTATCGTGAGCTTCGAGTAGGCGCATCATGCGATGATCAGAAGAATTTTACAGTTGAAAGTCAATTATAATTCGAAAAATTGCTGGCGGGGAACAATCATTTCCTTGGCGCGCTTAGATGGTCTTCGGAAAGGCACATCGTATGACGGACAGAACAACCAAGCAGCACCTCGGCCATATTGCAGAAGCGATGAAGAATATCGATTTCGTCATGCTGAACACGCACACAGCCAATGATCAGATTGGCGCACGGCCAATGAGCAACAACCGACAGGTCGACTTTGATGGTGATAGCTATTATTTCACCTGGGAGGATTGTCGGATGATAGACGACATTAAATCGAACTCCAAGATAGGGCTTTCGCTACAAGGCAGCCCATTTTCAGAGGGCGTGCCGGGCATATTCATATCGGTTGAGGGCAACGCAAAAATCATCCGCGACAAGGTAGAATTCAAGAAACGCTGGACCGACGAGTTGAGCCGCTGGTTTAAAGACGGCGTCGACACTGACGGGATGGTCATGCTCCACGTCCGAGCCACCCGTGCTGCCTACTGGGATGGCGATGACGAAGGTGATTTCGATCTTCAGAGGTAGGCTAATTATCCATTCGCGAGTTGGGCCGCAGTTACACATCTCTCCACGAAACTCTTGCCTGGAACCACGACCTTCTGCGTCTTAAGTTTGGCCGGTCGTAGGTTCCCAATCTGAACGAGGCGCAGCTTTCGAGACTGCAGAAGGAGGCTAGGCACTGCGGCTTCGTCGGCGCATGCTGCCGCGTTGCCAGCAGCCAGATCAATCAGCAGAAAACCGCGGGATGCGCGCAAAACTTGGCGTTCCGAACGGGACAACGTCGCGAACGATCTGGTCACTTCTTGTCTGACGGGGACATCCTGTAATTTTGTCGAGTCCGGAACGAGAGCCTTTGAGCAGAAAACTGGCCTAGTCGCCGTCGGGTCTCGAGCAATGCAACGATCAGGCGGCCCGCCTAGGCACCCTCCTGCTAGGCCATATCGCTCGTGCGGAAGTGCCAGCAACCGTTGTCAATTATGTGCGGGTATTTCTATTTGCTGACTGCGCAGCCTTCAGTTTGGATGAGTAACATTACTTTGTGTCAGGCTACAGTGTTCACACGCTTTTGCAGGCACTTAAACTGATCAAGAGCTCGGCCCGTACTAATCAGAGCAGCAGACCTGGTGCAGCTCCAGACCGCGCTGGTAAACGAGATGTGGGGGACGGAACCGAACCGGAGCAGGGCAGTTGGTTAGCCATTCATCCAATAAATGGAAGCCATAACGATATGACTAAACATAACCCCAATCTTAGCTCGGCAATTTTCGATACGCACGATGCGGCAGATGGCGCTATTCGCGATTTGAAGGCAGCTGGAGCGAGCAATGACAACATTTCAGTGGTCGCGCATGATGACGGCGACATCACGGAGACCGATGGCT
>JBBSPQ010000642.1:0-1579 GCA_038258585.1 Pseudomonadales bacterium | reverse complement strand
GCCATGATCGTTCGCGGAACGCCTGCCGGCGCGAACGAGGAAGTTCCCGGCATCCCCGCTCAGCCGCCCACCTACTTTTGCACCTACTCACCGCCGCGATAACACGAACCAACCCGAAATACGCCACCACCACCCGCCACAAGCCCACCATGAAACCAATAACCACACTCCTGATCCTGTCCGCCTTGATAGGCGTGAACCTCACCACGTCCTTAGCCGGAGAGCCACCCGCCAAACTCGAAACGGCAAAAGCAGGTGGAAGAGAAACCGCACCCGGCACATTAACCAAAGCAAAAAGCCAAGAAACAATCCCAGGTGCTACCGTCCAGCCCGCCAGCTATTTCTTCACCGGAAAACCGTACGACGACGATCTCGGAGGGTATGTTTTCAATTACCGGAACTATTCACCGAACACCGCGCGCTGGACAACATCCGACCCGAGTGGGTTTCCGGATGGTCCCAACAATCACCTATACGCTCCCATACCGACTATCGAGTTGGATAAGAATGGACTAAAGGCCGTTCTTTGGATCTACTGTTTTGCAGTCTCAAATGCTGGAGCTGGAAGTATTGATGATACCTCTTGGCGTGATTTCCAGACTAGGCAAGATATGTGGAAACAGAAGTTTGTTAATCTAGACACAAGATCTCCTTATCCAAATTACTTGAGCGATGGAGATCATTTCGACACATTCAGTATAAGCTCCATCGCACAGCTTGCTGAGCTTAATCAGAACGCAGAGCTGCAAATTTACATCGCTGCCCACGGGTTGAATATTGGTTCGGCGGGTCAGCCCAAATTCAGGGACCCCGCTGAGTTTGTTATTGGAGGGTCATCCTACACAGAAGCGGTAATCAAATCTTACAATTCCAGTATTCAGATGGTACTTGGCTGCGGGTCAGCAACCTTTGACGGGAATATAACAACGACAAATTCCGTTGCCTGGCAGTTCGGCCCCCCAACAGCTAAGTTCTTGAAGGATCAGAGTGAATAACCATGAGTAAAAAACACTTCATTTGTATTCTGAGGGCGACACTATTGCTGCTTAGCGCGACAATATGTAACGGCAAGGAAGCCGACCAGATTGAGCATGTCGAGCAAAAGGTATTGGATCTAACTGCCTTGCTCAAGGGAAAGGTTTTGACATTGCACCTAAGGCACGAGTATGCTTCGCAACTCAAAGATAGCCTCCTTTCACCTTTGGATAACAACGCCTTTTCAGGTAAGTTGATTGGCGTTGCGGACGGGTTTTATGTTTTCGAACAAGTCGCAAATAAGGGGCTTCTGGTCGTTGTCCCAAAAGATGCCATTCTCATTATGAGCGTCCAGTTACCCTAAACCAACTTTTCATGCGAATTGTGAATGGGGCTTTGGTTTTGGTGACGAAGCAGCGTTTTAACCGGAGTATATTCTGCAAAACCTTGAGGCTTTCGGGCCGATAATATAGAACCCTTAAGGTGAAATGCAGAAATCGTTTCGGATTTGACAGAGAGAGGCAGGAGATCGAAGGCCATTCTCCACAATCCTGACTATGCGCTCGTGCATTCTCTTCAACCCGTCACTGCTTGCCTTTGCCAT
>JBBSPQ010000641.1:0-1580 GCA_038258585.1 Pseudomonadales bacterium | reverse complement strand
TCAGGCAATTCGATATCAGGTATTTCGAGACATCTTCCTTCTCTTAGCAAAACCGTAAATGCATCGACATCCAGAGGTCTACTGAAATAGTAACCCTGGAATTCGTCGCATTCCTGTTCGCGTAGGTAGACGAGCTGCTCCAGTGTCTCCACTCCTTCTGCAACGGTTTTCAGATTCAGATTGCGGGCCAGATCAATCACCGAATCCACCAAATTACGTGAGTGATGATCGGCATTAATGTTTTCCACGAAGGATGTATCTATTTTGAGTACGTCTAGAGAAAAACGCGACAGATATGCCATGTTAGAGAAACCCGTCCCGAAATCATCCAAGGCAATGTAAAGCCCAAGTTCTTTGAGTTGTTGAAGCACTTCTTTAACATCGTCGGGATCTTCCATCAAGGCGCTTTCAGTTATCTCCAACTCCAACAGCGCCGGCGGGATATCGAATTCTATAAGCGTGTCCTGGATGAGTTTCAACAGGCCTGCGGCGCGGAACTGGCGAGCGGAGACGTTGACTGCTACCTGAATAGGAGTGAAACCGCCGTCAAGCCAACTTCGGATCTGTGCACAGGCCGTTCGCAATACCCATTCACCGATGGGCACGATTAAACCTGAACGCTCGGCGATGGGAATGAACAGGTTTGGAGAAATCATGCCGACGCCAGGGCGGAGCCAGCGCACCAACGCTTCGGCCCCTGTCATCTTGCCAGTGCTTAAACTGACTTTGGGTTGATACTGCAGCACTAGTTGATTGCGCTCTATACCTTGTCGCAAAGCTGTCTCCAATTCGAGTTGCTCTACTACCGCGCTGCCCATCTCTTCCAGATAGAAACAGAATTTGTTGCGACCCAGTTTTTTTGCTTTATACATCGCGGTATCTGCATTACGCATCAACGCCTCGACTGTGTCACCGTTGTCAGGATGCATGGCGATGCCAATGCAGGCTTCCACATAGATTTCCATGCTGTTAGAAAGCGCAAAAGGGCTGGACAAAATCGCCAGCAGATCTCTGGCAACAATGCCCGCCTGCTCGGCGCTGCCCAGATTCTCCGCCAGTAACAGGAACTCATCGCCGCCAAGTCTGGCAAGAATGTCGTGGTCACGCATGCTTGAGCGCAAGCGCTCGGCGACGGCGACGAGAAGTTCATCGCCTATCGTGTGTCCCATGCTGTCGTTGATGCTCTTGAAGTCATCCAGATCAATGAAAAGTACCGCCAGTTCACTGTTGTGACGTTGGGCGTTGACCAGTGACTCCTGCAGGCGGGAGCCAAGCAAGACTCGATTAGGAAGACCCGTCAGGGAATCGTAATGAGCGAGGTACTTCAGTTCGGCTTCGGTTTTTTTCAGATCACTGATGTCAGTGTAAATCGCTACATACCGATCCGGTGTGTTGTTGTCGGCACTGACTGCGCTGATGCTGAGCCACTGCGGCTTGATGTTCCCCTCTTTGTGACGATTCCAGATTTCTCCATGCCAGGCGCCTGTGCTGCGAAGCGTGTTCATCATTTCCGCGAAGAACTCGTCGGAATGACGACTGGCATTTAAAACGGAGGGAGTCTTGTCGAGCAGATCAAGTTC
>JBBSPQ010000640.1:0-1592 GCA_038258585.1 Pseudomonadales bacterium | reverse complement strand
TCTCAGAATTTGGGTCGGTGTGGCCGCAGAAAGTTCCAGTGCAGGTTCACGCAATGGATGCTGATCTATTCTTCGTTAATGAGGGTGATATTGACGCTGCTCAAGCCCTTCTTCAAGAAGCGGATGAAGCGGAGCTGTTCCTTTATTCTGGTAATCAACACATTTTTGCGGACAGCTCACTGCCCTCCTATGACGAGAAGGCATCCACCCTTCTAATGCAGAGGGTGCTAAATTTCCTGGAGGATAGCCCGGCATAATGGAATAGTTATTTCTCTCCGATTGTCCTGTCGGTATTCATTTGGTCACGAATTTTATGAACCAGCATGCCAAAATGCGATCGCACAAATCAGTGTTACAACTTAATAACTGAGGGACTCATTCGTTATGCAGCGCATTCTGTTGACAGGCATATCTGGAGTTGGCAAATCAACGGTGACAGACGAGCTGGCGCAACGTGGGTACAAGGCCGTGGATGCTGATTGCGATCTGTTCTCAGAGTGGGTGGCGGTTTCGGACGAACTCGCGCAGGCAGCAGGTACTCCGGTAGAAGCCGATAAAGACTGGGTATGGCGAGAAGATCGAATTGAAACACTTTTGGTCACCGAGGACACCGACCTATTATTTTTGAGCGGGTGCGCGGCGAATATGCGTACGTTCCTCCCGCAGTTTGACTCAGTCATACTCCTGACTGCGCCTGCCAATGTGATCGTCACACGATTACAGACGAGAACAAACAATGCCTATGGCAAGCACCCCGATGAAGTTGCTCGCGTGCTCAGCTTGAAAGACAGTGTCGAGCCACTACTTCGACGCGTGGCAAGCCACGAAATTGATACGAGTGCTTCTCTTGAAAATGTGGTGGCGGGCGTGCTTCGATTCGTGGAACGAGAGACATGATATCTCCAAAACATAGATTCAAAACTGTAATAGATTAGTGTTGAGTAATATTGATAAACCTTTATCGGTGCGCTAATTAAGTTCAAATTTTCGATTCTTTCAGATATTCACGCAAATTTCTGAGTACCGGTAGCAGTTCTTGAGGCCACAAGACGGCTTCGGCATTGATTTATATGCTCAAAGAACTTGGAAGACAATCAGTTCAGCGGCTAAGAGAATTGCCAGATGTAGCTCTTGTCGATGAAGGTGTTTTCGTCTATCACGGCATTCCTGCAAACGATTTGGTTTGTCTACTAAAAGATGTTTATAGTGGGCTTCCTGTATTGAAGGGTGAAGCAGCGATAGTTAGTTAGCTTAAAGGCATTGGTTATTCTGTAATTTTATGTAGGTATAGTTATATTGCAAGAGTTGTTCAGTTTCTGTTAGGGCAACTGAACGTTAATTCCGGTAGTGTGGTTGTACCTGCTTAACAATGGAGAAGTGACGTGATGAAGCAAGCAAAAAACACAATTTGCCTTTGGTACGATGGCAACGCCGAGGAGGCAGCGCGTTTTTACGCCCAGACCTTCCCCGATTCATCCGTTGACGCGGTACACCTCGCACCAGGAGATTTTCCGTCTGGGCAGCAAGGGGATGTGTTGACGGTCGAGTTTACCGTGATGGGAATTCCCTGCCTCGGGCTCAATGGCGGACCT
>JBBSPQ010000639.1:0-1659 GCA_038258585.1 Pseudomonadales bacterium | reverse complement strand
GCCCGCGATTGTCGTTCCTATTCCTTTGATCGCGCGAGTGGAGGCCAATGCCTGCGACAGTCTAGCCACGCAACTTCAACAATTTGTCATCGGCGATAACTGAGTAACGTGATGAAAAAAACATTCTTTACTCATAAAGACATCAAGGTGCCGCACGGCATTTTAAATATTTCTGCACGACAGATTGCTTCTTCTGTATTGCTTGTTTTGGGTTGTATGTTCGTCGTCTCGTCCTGCGCTATCAATCCTGCGACTGGTCAGGGCAACATTGTAATGATGTCCGAGAAGCGCGAGATAGAAATAGGCAAAGAAGAAAATGACAAAGTCATGCAAAGCTCGACGGTATTCGACGAGGAAGCACTGACGGCTTATGTGGACGAAGTAGGGCAGCGCATGGCGGCTGTGAGTCATCGTCCGGATCTGATTTATCACTTTACGGTCATCGACAGCCCCGAGATCAATGCGTTCGCTCTTCCTGGCGGTTACGTTTATGTCAACCGTGGTTTGCTGGCGTTTCTGAACTCCGAGGCAGAACTTGCCGCCGTGCTAGGCCATGAGATTGGGCACATCACTGCGCGTCATGCGGTGCAACAGCAGGCCCGCGGAAAACTGGCCGGTATTGTCACTGGCGTGGGAGGGGTAGTGGCCGCCGTTGCAACCGGCAGTGGCTATATCGGTTCACAAATTATGGATGTCGGTTCAATCTGGGCGCAGGCGGGCTTGAGTGGATTCGGCCGCGAACACGAGCTGGAGGCAGATACGCTGGGTGCAGAATATTTGTTGGATGCGGGTTACGATCCTCAAGCCGTGATCAAGGTGATTACCGTTCTGAAGAATCAGGAGGACTTCAACACTAAGACTGCCAACAAGCAGGCCAGCTACCACGGACTCTTTGCGACACATCCTCGCAACGACACCCGCCTGCAGCAGGCTGTATCGAACGTGGGCGCCTTGCCTCCAAGTGAGGCGACGCTGGTGGACAACCAAAACTTCCGCGATCATATGGATGGTCTTATCGTCGGAGAAAGCCAGAACATTGTCGGGAGTAATGCGCGCAATCGTTACTATCAAGATTTGCTTGGGTACACGATGGTCTTTCCAGCCGGCTGGGTTGTCACTGAAACGCCAACAACCGTGTCTGCAAAAAATCCCGAAGGCACGTCGAATTTACTCGTCGAAGTTCAGCGTATGCAGGAGAGCAAAGAGCCACGTCTTTTTCTCCGGGACGATCTGGGTATAAGCAATCTGCAAAAATCAGAAGCACTGACTCAGTTCCGGCTTACCGGTTATACCGGTACGATTGAAAAAGACGGTAAGACGCAGCGAGTAGCGGCGATTTACATGGGGCCGCGTGTATTCATATTCACTGGCGATATTGGAGAAGTTCCGAGCACTGATGTGATGGATCAGCAGTTGCTTGCTTCGATAAGAACATTCCGGGCGATTCAGAGTAATGAGCGTTATTCCGGCAATGAAAGCAAAATTCACTATGTGCAGGTTGCTGAAGGTTTCACTTGGCAGGCACTGGCGCGTTTAAGTCCAATTGCGAATTTCCCTGAGGAGACGTTGCGGCTTTTGAATGGATATTATCCTACCGGAGATCCTCAGGCTGGGGATTGGATTAAAATTATTGAGTGATTCTTCTCCGTAGTAGGCCTC
>JBBSPQ010000638.1:0-1667 GCA_038258585.1 Pseudomonadales bacterium | reverse complement strand
CGCATTGAGCATGGTCTGCGTATTGGCAGACAACTCATGCTCGACATCAACAGCCTAGGACTGCCGATAGCGATTGAAGCGCTCGACCTTATTTCGCCGCAGTATTTGCAGGATCTGGTGTCATGGACAGCGATCGGTGCGCGTACGACGGAGTCGCCGACGCATCGCAAACTTTCCAGCGGCATTTCCTCTGCTGTGGGTTTCAAGAACAATGTCGATGGCAGCCTCACCGTGGCAGTGAACGCCATTCGTTCCGCTTCATCCGCGAACTCTTTCATCAGTGTCAGTGAAGAGGGCAAGGTCGCGGCGTTCCGCACCGCGGGAAATCCGCATTGCCACGTAATTTTGCGAGGCGGCAGAGAACCCAATTACGCTCCTGAATGCGTCGCACGCTGCGAAGAAGATTTGCGTAAGGCGTCACTGCCCGAGAACATCATGATCGACTGCAGTCATGGCAATTCGCAAAAAGATCACAATAAACAATTGGGTGTATTGGAGAGCGTGGCTCAGCAGATTAAAGACGGTAACAAGTCGATAATTGGAGTAATGCTGGAGAGCAATCTGTGCGAGGGTAACCAACCTATTCCGGATGATCTGGAAGAAATTCGTTACGGTGTTTCGATTACCGATGCCTGCGTGAATTGGGAAACGACTGAAAAAGCACTGCGGGAAATGGCGGAAAAACTCAAGCCCGCACTTGCTGATCGTCATTAGATATTTCTGTAAAACGGGATTGGTGTGGTTCTACAGAGCAATCCCGCCACTTTCTTTTTACAATACTTTCTTAAGACTCGCGATCAGATGTTCGATGTTGCCATCGTTTATTCCGGCAACATTAATGCGGCTGGAGTCCACAAGATAAATGCTGTAATCGTTCACCAGGGTCTGCACTTGCGCTACCGAAATGCCAAGGAAGGAAAACATGCCTTTCTCGTTTTGGATGAAGCTGAAATCACGGTCAATTCCTGCCGCTTGAATGCGATTGACCAGCAATGACCGCAATCCATTGATGCGCTGACGCATGTCGGTTAATTCTGTTTCCCAGTCCGAACGCAGAGCAGAATCGTCCAGAATCATCTCTACGACAGTGGCGCCATGATCGGGTGGCATTGAGTAAATGCCGCGCGCAGTAGTCGCAATTAAACTGGACGTTGCCATCATTGATTTTTCTGTTTCGCAAATAACCGTGAGTGCACCGACACGCTCTCTGTACACCCCGAAATTCTTCGAACAGGAACTGACCACAATCAATTCAGGCAACGAATCCCCCAGCAACCTGACGCCAAAGCAGTCCTCAACGACGCCATCGCCAAGTCCCTGATAGGCCAGATCGATGAATGGCGTGAAACCGTTCTCGAGTGCGAGATCGCGAATCGCAATCCACTGTTCCTGACTCAGATCGGCACCACAAGGGTTATGGCAGCACCCGTGAAGAAGCACCAGATCACCCACTTTAGCCTGCTGCAACGCATTCATCATTTCATCGAACTTGATGCTGTGATTTGTGTAGTCGTAGTAAGGGTATTTCTCTATCTGCAGTCCCGCATCACCGAGCAGAGGAATGTGGTTGGCCCAAGTAGGGTCGCTGACAAAAATGCGCGCGCCGGGCTTTGTCTTGTTAATAAACTCGGCTGCCAGTCTCAACCCACCACAACCTCCAGGCGTTT
>JBBSPQ010000637.1:0-1680 GCA_038258585.1 Pseudomonadales bacterium | reverse complement strand
CGCGATGAAAACAGCGAATGCGATTATCGTAAAGTCCACGATGGTCTGCACAAACGCGCCGTACCGCACCGCCACCTCTGGCGTATCGCCAACCGCCTGCTTCAGCGTAATAGTCAGATCGGTAAAATCAACGCCACCTAGCAACATGCCAATAGGAGGCATGATTACATCGGCAACAAAGGATGAAACTATTTTGCCAAATGCCGCGCCAATGATGATACCAACCGCCAAATCAACGACATTTCCCTTTACCGCAAATTCTCTAAATTCCTTTATGACGCTCATGTTCTTACCCCACCAGAATTTGGTGCACTTAATAGAAGTCTGGATCATAGCGCCATCGCTCAGCGGCAGCAATATCAGTCCCGGCTCGTCCAATCATTATGGTATCGTGACGCTACCAAGCCGCGACGGACACCGACATTATGCCATTCGCCCAACATTACGCTGAACATATCGCGCATCTACAATCAATTTACGCCAATGCATTGACCGAGACAGGCAATGAGTTTGATGCTGTCCTGCTCCACAGCGGTTCCGAGCACTACTATTACGCCGACGATCAGACGACCTCCTTTCGTGCTTATGGACACTTTGCCCACTGGCTTCCGGTAAACCGACCCAATCAGGTATTGTTGATACTACCCACCAAGAGTCCTGTTTATTTTCGAGTACTACCCAGAGATTTTTGGTATGAACAGACCATTGAGATGGAGTCATGGATCAGTGATCAATACTCTCTCCACTCCCTTGAAAGCAGTGGCGAAGTGGCGGAGCATCTAGAAAATTTGCTCAAGGATATCGGGTCAGACATCAGCAGACTGGCTTTTCTCGGTGAAAATACTCTTTACGCGACCGCAATGGGCCTTGGGGAAAAATCGCTCAATCCAACCGTGCTGCTCAATTGGCTCGACTTCCAGCGCGCTTACAAGACAGACTATGAAGTCGCCTCTATTCGGCAGGCGAACCGTCTTGCATTGCAAGGTCACATGGCGGCGCGAAAGGCTTTTGAAAGCGGAGCCAGTGAATATGATATTCATATGGCGTATCTACAGGCTTGCAATATTCTGGATGAAGAAACGCCTTATACCAATATCGTTGCACTCGACGAAAAATCAGCCATTCTCCACTATCAAAACAAGCGCAGAAGCGGCGCAACAGACAGCCAAGTATTGCTGATTGACGCAGGTTGCAGAATCAACGGTTATTGTTCTGATGTGACTCGTACTTTCACACGACCGCATACGTCGCCACTGTTCCAAGAACTTGTTGCGGAAATGGAAGCCTTACAGTCAGAACTTATCCAGTGCATAGTTCCCGGCCTGCCTTATGGCGACATTCACGTTGCCGCGCAGGACGGGGTGTCCAGAATTCTGTTACAGCATGAGATCTGCACTGGCTCGGAGGAAGAGTTGCGCGCGCACAAAATCAGCACGCTGTTCATGCCTCACGGAGTCGGCCATTTGCTGGGCATTCAGGTACACGATGTGGGTGGACGACAAAGTAATGTGGCGGGAGACATTAAGCCACCACCGGCTGAATATCCTTCTCTGCGAACAACCCGCGTCATCGAAAAAAGGCAGGTCTTTACTATTGAGCCTGGGCTCTACTTTATTCCGCAGTTGCTGGACCCTGAGCGCACGACGGAACGAGGGAAATTTATCAACTGGAATCTAGTTG
>JBBSPQ010000636.1:0-1713 GCA_038258585.1 Pseudomonadales bacterium | reverse complement strand
AGCATCTTAATCTCGAATTAAAACATCTCCACCCACCTGAATTGTTGCTCGGTCTTGACGCTGCGGTGTCACTTTTGCGCGACGCATTGCAAAAACAACAAAGAATACTTATCGTCTCTGATTTCGATGCTGACGGTGCCACTAGCTGTGTAGTGGCTATTCGCGCATTGCGAGCGATGGGATTTCATCACGTTGATTACATTGTTCCCAATCGATTTGAATACGGTTACGGATTAACGTCGGAAATTGTGGAACTGGCGGCTAAGAAAGCGCCTGCCCTGATTATTACTGTCGATAATGGCATCTCCAGCATAGAGGGTGTGCGAGCGGCGCAGGCACTCGGAATTCGCGTTTTGATAACGGATCACCATTTGCCCGGAAATGAATTACCCTCCGCCGAGGCCATCGTTAATCCGAATCAGCGTGAATGTCATTTCCCCAGTAAGGCACTGGCCGGTGTGGGTGTCGTGTTCTATGTCATGGTGGCGTTGCGAAGGGCGCTGCGCGAGAACGGCTGGTTTACGCAGCAAAACATTCAAGAGCCTAACATGGCAGATTTTCTCGATCTGGTGGCTCTCGGCACAGTTGCCGACGTGGTGGCGCTCGATCGCAATAATCGCATCCTGGTCAACGAAGGATTGAAGCGTATCCGTAAGGGGCGAGCCTGCACAGGATTGCTTGCCTTGCTGGAGTTAGGCAAGCGCCAGTGTGAAACGCTGGTCGCCAGCGATCTGGGGTTTGCCGTCGGACCACGATTGAACGCCGCCGGGCGCCTCAATGACATGGCGTTGGGCATTGAGTGTCTGTTGACGGATGATCCCGTTGCAGCGCGAACCATGGCCATCGAACTCGACGAGATGAATCAGCGGCGTAAGGAAATTGAGACGGATATGCGTGACCAAGCCTTGAGTGGCCTGGAGCAGATGGATTTTAATGAACAGAAAATTCCTGCGGGGTTGTGCTTGTACAATTCCGAATGGCATCAGGGCGTCATCGGCATACTCGCCGCCAGAATCAAGGAGAGGCTGCATCGTCCGGTTATTGCCTTTGCCGATGCGGGAATAAACAGCGACGGTGAAGAAGAGATAAAAGGGTCCGCACGCTCCATCGCCGGTTTACATATTCGTGATGTGCTGGACAGTGTGGCAACGCATAACTCGGGGCTCGTGACGCGCTTTGGCGGTCATGCAATGGCGGCTGGGCTGACGTTAAGAAAACAAGACTATGGAGCGTTTGCGTCGGCATTTGCGGCTGAAGTTGATGTGCAGTTGAGCCCCGACGATCTGGCCGCCAGAATTGCTACTGACGGTGAAATCGCTGCAGTCGAAATGAATATGGGCACTGCCCAGTTATTACGTGAAAGCGGACCTTGGGGACAGGGCTTCCCTGAGCCATGCTTCGATGGAGTTTTTCGTGTTATTCAACAGCGGTTGCTTGGTGATAAACACCTCAAACTAGTGGTGAGTCCACCGGGTCAGGAAACACTGCTGCTCGATGCCATCGCTTTTAATGTCGATAAAGCGCTGTGGAATGGTCCACAACCGGAGCGGGTCAGGCTGGTATATCGCCTCGACATCAATGAATTTCGCGGCCAACGTAACCTGCAGCTGATGGTCGACCACATCGATTTGAACATTGATCTCCTGTAGGAGACCAGCTCTTACAGGCAGAGTTGCAGAAAAACTACTGCTAGAGTGTAATTATCCCGGAATT
>JBBSPQ010000635.1:0-1715 GCA_038258585.1 Pseudomonadales bacterium | reverse complement strand
CTGGATTACCCGGATACGTAGATAGGGTAATCTACAAAGAAAATTGGTTACCTTATGAATAGACTGAATAACTATGCCTAAAAAATTGAATTTTGCTAGTTCTAACGTTTTTGGTGGAAAAGAGGTGGCTGAAGCAAAATTGACTTGATCTCAAGCCAAAGAGAAGGGTCAATCACATGCTTCAGCCTAAACGCAAGTGTAATCCAGAGTTGCAACTGGTCGCAAAGCCATCGCGCCGGATTGTACTCCCCATCGAAGTAGCGGATTACATGCGGCAGGTGCAAGAGCGCCATCAGTTTCGTCAGTGGGTGGATATGATGTATAACCAACATCCAGAACTGTTCCCGGATGCCTTTGTGGAAGGGTATCATCTCCACGATTTGCGGCACTCTACGAAAATGCCAGAGGTGCCCATCCGCCGGATCCGCCTGCCACGCACGGGAGCAGTCTATCGAATTGTGCCGAGTTTCGTTATGCCGTATATGACAGGTTATGCGGCTGACGTGGAGAAAGCCCTGTTCCTTCGTCGCTTCGGCGTGCCATTCTGGGGACTAAGCTATGTGTTCGGACGCGATGATATGTACTGGCAACGGCTGGTGGCGCAGTTAGGTCGCTATGATCTGGTCGGAACGACGGTGAAAGACTCGGATTGTCTGCCCCTACATCTGCTGGCTGACGAGAAATTCACCGCGATGAATGGCAAGCGGATATTCGTGGCGACGACTGTGGGAGATGATGTCATCCTCGGCGCGGCCACTAGTCCCAGTGTCCAAACCAGAGATCTGACCGTCGCCTACAGGGAATTCAAAACCGAAGCCACTCGGCTGAACCCCGATTACCAAGCGCAAACCGTCAACATCGATGGCTGGAAGCAGACCAAACAGGCGTGGTTAGCACTCTTTCCGACCATCTTTGTCATTCGTTGTTTTCTGCACGCTTATCTGCGTATTCGTGATCGTTGCAAGAGTACACCCGTTTTCACTGAAGTGCGGCGTATGGTCTGGCACATCTACCATGCCCGTAGCTACGTCACCTACTGGCGACGTTACCGCAAGTTCCTGACCTTTGCACGCGAACATTTGAACGGTGAGGCGCTAAAAGCAGTGAACAAATTTGAGAAGAAGCGGGCTGAATTATACAAAGGCTGGCTCCATCCAGGGGCACATCGCGTCAGCACCATGCTGGAGCGGCACATGCAGCCGATGACACGCTGTTTCTATATGGCGCGTGATTTCCACGGTCATCGCAACACTGCTCATCTGCTCGTGCGGGGTTGGACATTGCTACACAATTTCCTGCCGTATTGTGCCCGCGCCCGCGCTCGATCTCAATCACCCTATATCTCGCCATTTCATAAACTCAACCAGAAACAGTATCGGAAATGCTGGCTGGAGAACTTGCTTGTAGCAACATCTTGCCAGCATGAGTATTTCCACCAAAAACGGTAGAACTAGAAATTTTTCAAGATTCGCCATGTAAAATTACGGGAATCGGATTTACGGATCAACGAGAACGGAACTATCGATAACCTGACGAAAAATTACTTTACAAGATCGTCCATTTCATATAATTAATCGCAATATTAGAGTAAAAGAATCAAGTTTTCACAAGCGTATCACAAACGAGACAATTAATATCTTGTTATTCAAATTTACAGCGATAGAGTCCCCTGATGAATATAAATCCTAACTGTTTCTGTTACTCAATATATCGTT
>JBBSPQ010000634.1:0-1723 GCA_038258585.1 Pseudomonadales bacterium | reverse complement strand
CGTAATTGCAGGGTCGGCATAATACTCACGGGGCCAAAGACAGTCAATCTCTGTTTTGACTTTTATAGCCTACTTGTAAAAGCTCTTAATATTGCACTTGTAACGTCTTACCAAATCGGTTAAATGCTCAACGTTTTCAACGAGTAAAACCCACGCATTTGACGCTGCATCAGCGTTCAATACGCCAACTGCTGCCTTCAGCCGTATCTTCCACTACCACTTTCATTGCGGTCAGCTTGTCACGTATTTCATCCGCTCGCGTCCAATCCTTGTTGGCCCGTGCCTCTCTGCGCTGCACGATGAGCAAATCTATTTCAGCCGCATCCACTTCGGCGTCGCCGCTCTGCAGAAACTCTTCCGCCGACCCTTGCAGGATACCCAGAACCGCACCCAGTCGTACCAGCAGACCGCACAATTGATTCGCCTGTTCGAGATTAACCTCCTTCTGGCGATTGATTTCTCTGGCAAGATCGAACATGACACCCAGTGCTACCGGCGTGTTGAAATCATCATCCATTGCCGCACAAAAGGCCTTTTCGAAACGGCTGTTGACCAGATCCGGTGTCACTCCACACTTGAGACCGCGCAGCGCAGTATAAAACCGCTCAAGCGCACCCGAGGCCTGCTTGAGACTCTGCTCCGAGTAATTGATCGGGCTACGATAGTGGCTGGACATCAGCAGATAGCGCACGACCTCCGGGCGGTACTTCTGCAATACCTCCCGCACAGTGAAGAAATTACCCAAAGACTTGGACATCTTCTCGTTATCCAACCTGACGGATCCGTTGTGCATCCAGTAGTTGGCGAGCTTTTTACCGGAGACAGCCTCCGACTGGGCGATCTCATTTTCATGATGGGGAAACATCAAATCTGAACCACCGCCATGAATATCGAAACTGTCGCCGAGGCAGCAGGACGCCATCGCCGAGCACTCGATGTGCCAACCCGGACGCCCGTAGCCCCACGGAGAATCCCAGCCCACCTCGCCATCATTGGCGGCTTTCCACATCGCGAAATCTCTTGGGTCACGCTTCAACTCCCCTACTTCTATTCTGGCGCCAGCCAGCAATTCTTCAGGGTTCTTGTTGGACAAGCGACCATAGCCCTTAAACTGCGAAACCGAATAATACACATCGCCGCTAGTAACCTTGTAGGCGTAGTCATTTGCGATCAGCTTTTCTATCAAAGCAATGATTTGCTCGATGTGGCCAGTGGCTCGCGGCTCCATGTCGGGAGGCAACACAAACAGCGCAGCTTCATCCTCACGAGTCGCCTCGACAAAGCGCTGAGTCAGATCGGAAAACAACTCACCGTTCTCTTTGGCCCGACGCAGAATCTTGTCGTCGATGTCCGTAATATTACGCACATAGGTGACTTGATAACCACGATGACGCAGAAAGCGCGCAACAATGTCGAATGCAATGAACATGCGAGCATGACCAATATGACAATAGTCATATGTGGTTAGTCCACACACGTACATTTTGACTTTGCCACTTTCCAGCGGAACGAATTTTTCTTTGCGTCGCGTGAGCGTGTTATAAATCTGTAGCACTTTTTTATCTCAACCTGAAATTTTTGCCCATGAATCCCGTAGTGTCACGGTGCGATTAAATACTATTTTTTCGGCACTGGAGTCGAAGCGATCTACGCAGAAATAGCCTTCCCTTTCAAACTGGAAACCTGCTTCCGCCTGAGCGGACTTTAAACTCGGCTCCGCTTT
>JBBSPQ010000633.1:0-1741 GCA_038258585.1 Pseudomonadales bacterium | reverse complement strand
GTGAAACGCGCGCTCACCTCGGCGATACGTCCCGCACCTTTGGTTACCACGACAAAGTTGATGATGATCAGAATAATGAAAACGATTAGACCGACAGCATAGTTGCCCCCGATCACGACTTCACCGAATGACTCGATGACGCGACCGGCGGCGGCACCACCCTCGTGACCTTCCAATAACACGACACGCGTGGAGGCCACGTTCAATGCCAGACGCAACAAAGTGGCAATCAGCAGAATTGTCGGGAAAACTGCAAAGTCGAGCGGGCGCATGGAGTAAACCGCCACGCACAAAACCACCAACGCAATGGTGATGTTGAAGGTGAAGAAAACGTCGAGCAGAAACGGTGGCAGTGGCAACGTCATCATTGCCAGCATGACCAGCAGCAATACAGGAATGCCGAGATTGCCACGGGTTAGATTCCGGGCATTCTCCAAGAAAGCATTATTTTGTGTGCTGGCGCCTGGGGTCATCTGTGTCTGTCTGCCTTGCGTGAATAAAAGTGGTGTTCGGGTGAATCAGCGACGCGTTTAATTGACACAGTGCTGGCGAATTGACGGAGGTCATTCAAAATCTTGACGCCCCTTCACGTAGTTCGTGCCTTGCAGCTCACTCCATTGCAATTTACCTACAGCCGCAGGGAGGTACTGCAAGAAGCTCGCCTATTTCAAGATTTTTCGAAGAAAGAAAGTTTTTAATCGTGCTGCAGCTCAGTCGGGATAGGCAGCTTATTGTTGAGAACAGGTCTCTTGCCGCGTCCGCGTGCGAACTGTTTCAGTTGATGCAGGTAGGCCAGAACCTGAGCGACAGCGACATACAATCCGCCGGGAATTTCCTGACCAATTTTGGTATTGAAGTAAATCGCCCGCGCGAGGGCTGGTGACGACACTATCGGAATTTTGTGTTCTTGTGCAATTTCACGAATTTTGCTGGCGACAAGATCAGAACCTTTCGCCAGCATCACAGGAGCTGCCTCGCTACGTTGATCGTAACGCAAGGCCACCGCGTAATGTTCGGGGTTGGTGATGATGACATCTGCCTTCGGAATATCGCTCATCATCCGATTCTGTGCCATCTGGTACTGCAGCTGACGAATGCGCTGCTTCACTTCCGGACGACCGTCGGTGTCTTTCATCTCATCTTTCACCTGCTGCATGGTCATGCGCAGTTTCTGGTTATGAGTATAAATCTGGAAAGGAATGTCGATCAGCGTAATTAGAATCATCGCGCAGGACATCCACAATACGGACCAGCCGAGCAACTGCAGAGCATGGGACATTCCAGAGAGCGTAGACTCGCGCTGAATGCCAAGAATATTGCCGGTATTGATGTAAAGCACCAGCATGGCCAGCGCCGCGACAACGACCACTTTGCCGATCGCCTTGGCGAGTTCTACCAGCGACTTGGGGCCGAACATTCGTGCCAGCCCACTCAAAGGATTCATGCGCGAGGCTTTGGGTGCGATGGCTTTAAGACTGAAGTTCCAGCCACCCAGTATTACGGGTGCGATGAGAGCCAACAGCAACAACACAATGAAAATCGGAAGTAATGATCTAAACCCTGCCAGCATCGACTCATCAAGTTGACGCAACATCGACCCCGGGTCGAAGATCACATCCCGGTCGATCACGAAGTTATGATCCATGATTCGACTCAGCGCATTTATCACGCCCCCGGCAAAGCCAATGACTGCCGCCGTACCACCTAACAGAATCGCAGTAGTATTCAGTTCGCGCGAACG
>JBBSPQ010000632.1:0-1759 GCA_038258585.1 Pseudomonadales bacterium | reverse complement strand
CCATCTCCGTCATGTGTCGCTGCATAGATGACACGTGTCGCGCGGTAGTTCAAGGGTTGCGTGTTACGGCTCCGATCAACGCACCGGTGCCCAGTGTCCCAGCCTTGCTAGTGGTCAAAATCTGACACTTTGTACCCTTGGTGGCAATGACCGCTTTCGACCCAGTCTGCGTCGCTCGAGGAATAGTTGTGAATAGCAGTTTTAGACAGGAGTTGCCGTTTTGGCGCAGGAAGCGGGCGATCGGCAATCGCCCGAGTTGCAGACGTCAGCAGGGGCGGTAAAACCTCTCCAAGGGAGATGAGCAGTGTCGCCGAAACAAGTTGTCCAACTATGGGTCGAAAGGTTCAACGTGGGCGATGCAGCAGCCCTTGCCGAACTTTACGCTGACGATGCCACTAACCATCAGGTGGCGCGGGAACCTGTCGTAGGGAAGCCGGCGATAAGGGCCATGTTCGAAAGTGAGTTCGCCGCAGCCGATATGACCTGCATTATTGAAGCGATTCACGAAGCGGGAGATGTAGCGGCCTTAGAATGGCGCGATCCACTTGGGTTACGTGGCTGCGGATTTTTCACTGTAAGAGGCAATCACATTGTGTTCCAGCGCGGCTATTGGGATAACTTGTCGTTTCTGCGGATGCACAATCTTCCAATTGAGTGATGACCTTTTTCCACCATTTGGCGACGTCTCCGAAGCGCCGCGGTGACCGAGTCACGCAAAAGCCGATCAGAAACTGTCGGAGAGACAAGCCAAGAGGCAGGAACCGCCCCAGATGCGACCGCTAAACACACCGGTTGAAATAGTGTAAAGTAGTATGACGCAGACGACATTTTCTATGGCTATTGATCGAATATTCGCCCCCTAGCGAAGCAAATGAAAACATTTGAGATAGAGGCGGTTTTCAATATCCCTATTTTTAGGATTAAGATACAAGGAGTTGCACATGGTCACGATGCCTGACAAGTTGTTTCCGACACTTCGATACCGTGACCCCGCTTTGGCTGTTGAGTGGCTTTGCACAGCGTTGGGTTTCGAGCGTCACTTCGTTGCCGAAGACGCCGGGAAGGTTGTCCACGCGCAGCTTAGACGAGGTGATGATCTACTGTTTCTCGGACCGGATCAGGCGGATGACAAATACGGCATGCATAGCCCGTTGGTGCTAAACGGAACAAGCCAGTGCGTTTGCGTCGCCGTAAGCGAGAATCTGGAAGGGCTTTGCGAGCGAGCACGTGCAGCCGGTGCGACTATCCTCACGGAGCCTTATGAAACGTCATATGGATCGCGCGAATTTACCTGCCGCGACATTGAAGGGCACATATGGACCTTCGGAACTTACCGTGGGGAACCATAATAACGCTACATCATTCTGGATTGCACTGTCGGCGACGTCCACGTTTTAGCTAGAAGCTGGCCGTCTACTTCCCGCCACACTTCCCCATTGCGCGCCGTCGATTGAACGACCCGGATGCGACCGCTTCCGGGCAAAACCTGCTATTGCCGTCAGCATACTGCAATGGCAGCCTTGTCCCAGTTCCTGCCATCCGTAGACCCATCAAAATGAGAATCGAGCGCCAAGTTTTGACCGCTAGAGACAAAGCCATGCCATGATACATTGCGATGATTACGGCGCAGTTGGTGACACATGCCAAAGACCGCTTGGTTAATCCTCCGAAGCCGCTTCCAGTTGGTATCTAGTTCTAGCATCGACAGCCGATTCGGTCGCTCTGGCTTGATAGTTGAAAGTGCTTACCAAAGGCGATT
>JBBSPQ010000631.1:0-1775 GCA_038258585.1 Pseudomonadales bacterium | reverse complement strand
GACGCCTTCAGGTCAAGTATCAGTATTCGCCGAAGGCGCGCCACTGGCCGCTCCGAATGGCGTTGCCATTGATGGCGACGGCAACATTGTCGTGGTCAACATCGGCAACAACGATGTCATCACTTTCAGTCCTGCTGGCGCCGTCGTTCGCACAGAACATGCCGCCGAGGGTGGCAATGACGGACTGGTCATTCTGGAAGACGGCACCAAGTATGTGAGCAGTGTTCGCTACGGCAGCGTCTCGCGGATTCGCCCGGGGGAGGACGCGGAAGTGATCGCCACCGGAATCCCGTCGGCCGCATCCATGTGTTACGACTCAGTACAGAACCAGCTCGTTATTCCGATGAATGCAAACAATGCGCTGGCGTTCATTCCGCTGAATTGATATTCAGGCTGTTTGAAACACAACCTGTCCAGTGGTTTTGGAGCATTAGATGGGATTAAGCAGGAGACGCCCGTGAATCCGTCCCTGGAGGGCTCAATCGCGCCTTCCATGGCGCTCAATGCTCCTGCTTAATCCCACCCAATACTCCTTCGCGATGCCAGGTGTTATTCGAAAATTTGCCGTTTAAGCTTCTGATGAATCTACCGGATTTAACGACTTGAAAATCAGTCTTTGCGTTCCAGAACAGTAAAACTATAGTCGTAAGGATTCGAATCGGACGCTTTATAATCTTCGCGCCCCAACGCACGCCACTGAAACCCGATTTCCCACTCACCTCCATTTAGGATGAATATTTCCACAACCCCACAGCACCCTCCATCCGAGCTCTCAAGAGCCAAATGATTGCTGTGTAGTGGTCTAATAAAACCGGACACCATTTTAGGTGGTAAAATTACCACCCTCAAAGAGGTGTTCCATGGCAAGACAACGTCGTACATTTTCAACAGAATTCAAACTGGATGCGGCCAAGTTGGTCGTCGAACAGAGATACTCAGTGCCTGAGGCAAGTCGCTCATTAGGCATTGGCGAGAACGCACTCAGACGCTGGGTCAAACAGTTTGAGCAGGAGCAGACTGGGCTCACTCCCAAGAGTAAAGCCTTGACGTCCGACCAACAACGCATCCAGGAACTGGAAACGCGTATTGATCGGCTGGAGCGAGAGAAGGTGATATTAAAAAAGGCTACAGCTCTCTTGATGGCGGAACAGCTTGGACATACACGCTGATCGATCAATTGAGAGAGCATGACACGGTAGAGTTGGTGTGTTCGGCCTTTGATATTCCCACCAGCAGTTATTACGATCATAAGCAGAGTAAGCGATGCGTAGATGTAGACCCGCTCTGGCAGGATAGTTGACACCACCTACTTTTTACCAGAATGGGCGGATTGAGAAATGCAGTGCCACGATTTTCAGAAGGACGCAAAGAAGCAGTTTTAAGTCGAACGTTACCCCCGCATAGCATGAGCGTGTCGGCGGTAGCGCAAATGGAAGGCATTAGTGAGGCAACCCTTTATAATTGGCGCAACCAAGCCAAATTAAGAGGACGTGCCGTGCCCGGACCCAAACCCAATACTGCCGATCAGTGGTCAGCCGAAGCGAAGCTGGCCACGGTGATAGAAACCGCTTCGATGAGCGAGACCCAGCTCAACGAGTATTGTCGCCAGAAGGGGCTATTTGCAGAGCAGGTGAAAGGTTGGAAAGAGGCTTCATTGTCTGGCTTCCAAAGCAGCCAGGCCCAAGCCAAAATGCTCAAACAACAGAGCAAAGCAGACAAGCTTCAGATCAAGAAACTGGAGAAAGAGCTTCGCCGTAAAGAGAAAGCGCTGGCGG
>JBBSPQ010000630.1:0-1796 GCA_038258585.1 Pseudomonadales bacterium | reverse complement strand
TTCAGCAGTAGCGAGCCGCTACCACAGGCTGGGTCGTACACTTTGTTGACCTGTGTCTTGCCAACCAGTGTCAACCGCGTCAGCAGTTCCGATACTTCTTGCGGGGTGTAATATTCGCGGCCGCTTTTGCCCGCACCGCTGGCGTACATGCCCATCAGATACTCGTAAGCATCGCCAAAAGCATCAATTGTGTTGTCTTGGTAGCCACCCTCGTTTAGCTTCATGCTGGCAACGCCGTTCATCAGCTTAACCAGTAGTTCATTACGACGGGCTACCGTGTTGCCGAGCCTAGCCGAGTTAACATCCAGATCGGCGAATAACCCTCTAAAGCTGGCTTCGGACTCACCTACGGCTGACGCTTCAATATGCTTGAAGATGCCATCAAGTGTGACGTTCAAGTTTTCGTCTTTTTCGGCTTTGGCGCGTACATTCTCGAACAGCTCCGACGGCAGGATAAAAAAGCCTTTGGTCGTTACCATGTCCTTGCGGGCAGTTTCGGCATCTGCATCAGACAACTTGGTGTAATCAAACGACAAATCGCCCGCCGCATGTTCATTCGCATTGAGATAGCTGGATAGGTTTTCAGAGATATAGCGGTAGAACAACATGCCAAGCACATACTGCTTGAAGTCCCAACCATCCACCGATCCACGTAAGTCGTTGGCGATGCTCCAGATCACGCGATGAAGTTCGGCGCGTTCCTGTTCTTTGCGTGTGTTAGACATTAATAAAATACACTCCTATGTTTGCGTATCATACCTTAAAATCGCCATACAGACAGCGATAATTTATAAAAGAGACTGTCACAGTGTCACACCTGTCACAGCCTCTTTTACCATACTTACACAGTCATTTTGCGGTTTACTCTTCTGCTGTCACATCGTCACAGGTGTCACAGCTCAGAAAATCTGATTTTAACTGCCATAATCGCACTCTGCCACCACGAATACGGCGCTGGGTGGTTAAAGTATTCGTTCCGGGCATAAGAATCCCATCTTCTTTCAACTGCATCCCGATGGCAGTGGTATTGAAGTGAATCGCCTCTACCTTATTAACCTCCTTAAAGGCAATTTCCGGTAGCAGATAAACATAGGTATCGTCCCTGTAGCCAACAACGGTCACACCAGATGGATATTCATGCGGAGTCTGCATGTTATCATCAATCACGACCTGCCCACCTGCGAGCAACTGTCCCAGAAGATCGAGAAAGACCTCACTGGCACGCTCTTCACGCAAAGCGCGAACATTCTCGACAATGACATCCTGCCATGCGGGAAGTATGTAGTCCTCGTCCATCTCCTGAACGAACTTGGATAGAAGCTGATAAACCGTCACCAGCACCGCCCAGTTCTTGACAGCCCGATCATGATGCCCATTTTTGCCGAGTTTTGCGGTCAACTGAGCGTCGTAACCACGAAAATTCTGGAGGAAACGGTTAGGAATTTCCTCTATCAGGCTACCGGTATCTAGTTGTCGGGCAATCCACGAAGCAAAATGGGCTGTGAAACCGGGCAAATTATCGCGCAACGCCTCTGCTTGAAGCAGTGCCTTGCCTTCAGGGTCACGCTGTTTCCATGGAGGAATTTCCAGCGACATCATGCGCGATGCCACCGACATCTCACCCTCAAGACTGGTTTCACCTGTAGAGAGGATCAATCCACGACAGGGTTTCTCACGGCGTACTTTCGCTTCACGGGTCAGTCGTCCCCGTCCCAGATTTCTGGAATAGGATTGCAAAAAGCGCGTGAAGGTGCGGGTATCGGCGTAGATGTCTTTGTAGTCATCGACCCAGTAGA
>JBBSPQ010000629.1:0-1806 GCA_038258585.1 Pseudomonadales bacterium | reverse complement strand
TACCGGTACGGCGATACCATTTTGATACACAGGCTCAAACGTCCAGTCTTCAACCGCAGCCAAAGCCGCTTTACTGAATACTGACGAAGAAGAAGATCTGATTGCAGGAGCAGCAACCTCACCGCTTTCCAGAACCGTGAATTCAAGAACAGCAAAACCATCCATGCCCATCGCATCTGCATAACGTGGGTAGTCTGGCGGTGTAGTATCAATAGCAGTCAGTATTCTTGAGCTAACCAGTTCAGGTGCTACGTCATCAGCAGCTGCGCCTGTGGCAGCAACAGACAATGCAAGAGTCAGTGAAGCAATAGCGATCTTACCTTTAGTCTTCAACATGATTTGAGTCCTCATTTAAAATTTAAAAAGAAAAGTCCCGTAAGTAGCGCCAGGTCTGTCCGCAAACAAGATGGCGTTACTTGATACATAGCACAACTCGGGCCAACTTTTATTTTAAACAAAAACAAAGACTTACGAAGATCTAAAAAAGAGATCAATTCAATCCTCGCACTCGATCAGTGCATGCCGCGCAGAAATTGATCATTAAACATCACATGACCCCTTTTTCATTCGTGACGCAGTGATAGCACCGGATTAGTATCTGCGGTCTTGGCAACCAGCAAGCCAACGGTAATAGTTGCGATAGCAATCGCCATGAATCCGGCGAACAGGAAAATCAGAGGATCCAGGGCCACGCGGTAAGCGAAATTCTGCAGCCAACCGCGCATGAAGTACCAAGCCAAGGGCCAGGCAAGAAGATTCGCGACAATGACCAGAACGACGAAGTCCTTCGTCAGCAACGCCACCAGTTGGCTGGTCGTCCCTCCCAATACTTTGCGTATCCCTATCTCGCGCGTCCGCTGCTCCGTCAAATAAGAGGCCAGACCGAATAACCCCAGCACCGCGATGAAGATTGCCATTGCCGAGAACCAAGTGAAGAGTTCTCCCTGACGCCGTTCTCCTTCATAGAGCGCGGCAAAGTCTGCATCCAGAAACGACTGTCGGACCGGAGTGCCCGGTAAAAAGCGCATCCAGGTGTCATTCACAAATGCGAGCGTCTCCGCCAAATTATTACCTGTAACCCGAATCGCCATATGTCTCAGATTGGGAAAGGAACCCGGTCCGTCACTAGGGTTCATCAATCGGTAGTAGACCGGCTTCACGGCCTCGCGTATCGAAGAGAAGTGGATGTTATCTGCAATGCCGATTACCGGCCCCCTAACCACCCCAACGAGGTCTTCGCTGCGATAGCTCTCAATCCATTTGCCAACGGCATCGTCCACAGGCCACCCCAATTGCTGAACTGCAAGCTCGTTTAGAATATAGCTTCCAGTCGTGCGTGGGTTGGTTTCATCAGGCGGTATAAAGAGATCCGTTCCCCTCTCCTTCGAGAAAGTACGCCCGCTGTTGAGCCGGATATCGAAAGTCTCAAAAAAATCATAATCGATATTCAGATACCCCAGACCCGTAATATCGGTAGTGCCACCTTCGTAACGAATTCCGTCGGCGTTGGTGTTCTGATCGCCCGGCAGCAAATTGGCTGCAGTAACGGAAATGATTTCCGGGTGCCGCAATAATTCCTGCTTCATCGTCTGGTAATTGGGACCGAGCCCCTCCTGACCAGAGCCTCGATAAATCAGGACCTGCTCACGATTGAAGCCCAAATCCAGAGTCTGTGCGTAACGCAGCTGAGACAGAGTGATACCGGAAGCAATGACAAGGCCAATGGATATCGCAAACTGCACCACTACGAGTGTCTTACGCATCACCGCCCCGCCAGAACCTTTGGTGGCCTTGCCCTTGAGAATG
>JBBSPQ010000628.1:0-1821 GCA_038258585.1 Pseudomonadales bacterium | reverse complement strand
GTAACTACGTGCAGAGATTGGCGCGCGAAAAAGCCCAGTCGGTACAATCCTCTTCCGAAATTTTCAAACCCGTTCTGGGTGCTGACACCATCGTAGTATGTGATGGGCATATTCTGGGCAAACCGGCAGACAAAGCCGATGCGATGAGAATGTGGGCATTGCTGTCCGGTAGGGAGCATCAGGTTCTTTCTGCGGTGGCACTCTGTTATGACGGCGACTGTGAAGTACGATTGTCTACAACCAAGGTCCAGTTCAAGCCACTCAGCGCCTACGAATGCGAACGCTACTGGCATAGCGGTGAGCCCGAAGGTAAGGCGGGAGCCTACGCCATTCAAGGCGCTGGTTCGTTGTTTGTCTCCAAGATTTCTGGCAGTTACTCCGGGGTAGTGGGTTTGCCACTAATGGAGACGGCTGAACTCTTACAGCAGTTTGGCGTCCGAACCTCCCTTTCCGTGCCATCCGGTGTTCTGCAATGAGTGAGGAAATTCTGATCAACATGACGCCCATGGAAACACGGGTCGCCTTGATCGAGAATGGTCTGCTGCAGGAGATTTTCATTGAGCGTCCTCATAGCAAGGGCCATGTGGGGGATATCTATCTTGGAAAGATTATTCGCGTTATGCCTGGCATGGAAGCGGCATTCGTCGATATAGGGTTGGAGAGAGCGGCTTTCATTCACAGTGCTGACATCGCTGCCGTTGGTCCGGATGGATTTGAAGTGAGAAAAGAAACACCGCCTGACATTCACAGTCTCGTTCGTGAAGGGCAGTTGATGGTGGTGCAAGTTGCCAAAGATCCTATAGGAAGCAAAGGAGCCAGGTTAACCACTCATCTTACATTGCCGTCAAGAAACCTCGTCTACATGCCTCGCAGTAAGCACATGGGCATTTCTCAGCGTCTGGAAAATGAAGAAGAAAGAGTGCGCCTGCAGGAGCTGACTGCAAAATGCCTGCAGCAGGAACAGATGGATGGGTGTGGTGGATTTATCATTCGCACGGCCGCTGAAGGAGTGTCGGAAGAAGAATTGATTGAGGACATTCGCTTTCTCAAGAAACTCTGGGTGGCAGTGGAGCGTCGTGTTGGCGGCAGCAGCGAGGTTCACGTTCTATATCGGGATGTGCCGCTCTACATGCGTGCGATGCGAGATTTGCTGACACCTCATATTGAAAAAATCCGCATCGATACGAAACATGCTTTCAGTGAAATCACTACTTTCGTTCACGATTTTATGCCGGACTTTAAGAATACAGTGGAACTCTATACTGGCGAGCGACCAATCTTTGATTTGTACGGAATAGATGAAGAGATTAACAAGGCATTGGGGCGCAAAGTAAAACTCAAATCCGGCGGTGATCTGATCATCGACCAGACGGAAGCGATGACGACAGTAGACGTGAACACCGGCGCTTATCTGGGCAGTAAGAATCACGCGGAAACCGTCTTGAAAACCAATCTGGAAGCCGCCACGGCCATCGCAAGACAGCTGCGAATTCGCAATCTTGGTGGAATTATTATTCTTGATTTCATCGACATGATAGATCCTGAGCATCAGCGGCAGGTGTTGCGTACTCTCGCCAAGGCGTTGGAAAAGGACCATGCTCGAACAGCCATCACTGGCATGTCAGAGATCGGTCTGGTTGAAATGACTCGCAAACGCACGCGCGAAAGTCTCGGACAATTGCTGTGCAGCGAGTGCAGTGTCTGTCAGGGACGCGGCAGGCTCAAGACAGCAGAGACAATTTGCTACGAGATATTCAGAGAAATCATGCGAGTGGCGCGGGTCTACGAAAACGATGTGATTCTGGTGATGGCATCGCAGGG
>JBBSPQ010000627.1:0-1822 GCA_038258585.1 Pseudomonadales bacterium | reverse complement strand
TAAGCAGTGGCAACTCGGCGGGCTGCCTCACGGGCGCCGCGGGTAATGCCAAAACTGGTCATGGTGGCGGCGGTCAAGCCATCAATGTCGCGACGCAGTCGGAATTCGTCAGAGATAGGCTTGCCGGGAAACTGCGCTTGAAAAACGGGGTCTGCAGCGAAATCGCCACGGGAATACCGGAATGACTCGTTGTAGTCCAACACTTTGAGTCCGGTGAGCTGACCCTCCATATCCATGCCTATGAGCATGTCGATGGGATGGCTGTAGCCTTTTTCGGGCGGGGGGAGGTCTGCGCTCAGGAATACGAATCCTGCCAACGTCTGCTCGCCGGCTTCGCTACGCTTGAAGGCTCGGAATACCGGAGGCTGGCCCTCTTTCTCCGAAAAGCTATCAATTCCCGGCATCACGTCGTGCAGCCATTGAGGTTGCAACTCGGTGGTCCATGGGGTGCGAATTGCCGCGCGGTCGGGAAACTGCGCGATACTGCTGGCACACCAGCAACTGGCAATCAGGCTCAATAACAATGGGACGAGTTTACTGGGTCGCATGCGGCAAAGTGTTCCTGTGACTGGACTTCCTATGACTGAACGTAGAGGGCGCGCGTAATATACCCGTTGCAATGACTTCGCTCCAGCGACGTGGAGGTTTAGATTGTCAGGAAGTATAGCAAGGTGTGTGCGTGTGAAAAGGTGAGCGTTGTATGGATCACAGCGGAGCGCATCGAGGGCGAATTCTACTGACTCTCCCCTACACCGGTCTCAAGCTCAAACATCTGGCGCAGAAGGTCGCGCCATTGCGCATATTGCTCTTCGACGGGCCCGCTCAAACCGTTCACGTTACGACTGAGCTCCAGTACGGCAGGCGCTGTTTCAGCGACGAAGCCGGAAGCGAGCGCGACAAATTCCTGTTCAAAGATCTTGGCCCATTTGTAGCGATTGTAATTCTGACTCAATGATTCGAAGCTGCCGCTGCCGCTTCTATAACCGCCGTCTTCAACCCGATCCTGATTGGATTTTTCTTCGACAACCTGTTCGTAGGAGTACTGGCGCCAAATGTCATAGGTGGGTTTCAAGTCCTGATGTAGCGCCTCGTAATACTCATCGATGGTATCGATAAAAACGTAATGCCGAGCCTGGATCTCCGCAACGTGGCCCAGCATCGGATCGTTGGCGGCAGGCAATCCGACGAGCGCGAGCTTACCTGTTGCGTCCTTTTGCAGGTATCCGCCGAAGGCATCTGGTGACAGGTCACGCGCATAAACAATCTGTGACACTTGCCGCAGTGATGCAATTTCCGCATCAGTCAAAGCGTTCTTGAAGGCTAAAAGGTCGTTGGCAATCCGTGCGTAAATATCCTTGAAAGGATCGGGTGTGGCACCGGCGGGTGGGGGATTACGAAGGGACGGGATGAACTCAGGGTAGTCATGCAGTTGTGTCTCGTCGGCATAGGTTTTGTTCAACCACTCGATTCCGGTGCTATCTACCGCGCGAATGTACAGCGTAAGATTCAGCCCGTCTGACTCAATGATGGTGCCAGTTATTTGTAAATCGACCGAAGGATCGTTCTGAGGCAGTACCCTTATCACGCCCCATTGGTTGGATGCGATCATCGTGTCACGCAGTATTGTAGGTAGGTACTGCGTTTCGGTCTCGCGTATTTCGGCAAAAATGGCGGCGCCGAGTTGCGACATTGCCTCTGCATTCGCTTCGGTTTCGAAAACGTGAATGCCGACATTCAGTTGCTCTGAGGAAGACGGTGCCTCGGCAGCAGAAAGTAGAGTAACAGTGCCAACAAGTGCTGGTCCGGTCACTGGAGCCACCTT
>JBBSPQ010000626.1:0-1826 GCA_038258585.1 Pseudomonadales bacterium | reverse complement strand
TATTCATACCATCGGTGGGTATTTCTATTTCCGTTGCCCTTGCTGCACAGTCTTCGCTACAAAGGAGAACGAGAAAAGGGTGCACAGTAGATGGGGCCTGGATAGGCGATTTCAATGCTTATAGGAAAAATTTTTGGGCTCGCCACGTCAGATTAGTCTTTTTTATCTTCCTCAAGTTCCGAGTGAGGTTTGCTCTCGTTGCGGTACTCGCCATCAATGGTCTCTCCTTTGCCAGCGTCACCGTTACCAAAAGGGTTCCCAGGCCGCCGAAAACCGGTTTGCGAAGAGAAAGTAGACATGCCGATAAATCCATTTCCGGACTTAAGAATACGCTTGGCGATTCGAGCTCTGACTGGCGGCAACAAGCAGATGAAACCGATCGTATCCGTGATGAACCCAGGCGTAAGCAGCAATGCGCCCGAAAATGCAATCAGCATTCCCTCGATCATTTCCTGCGCAGGAATTTCACCACTTTGCAGGCGCTGCTGAAATCTCGACAGGGTGCTGACCCCCTGCTTTTTCAAAAGATTAACGCCTATGAACGCAGTCAAAAGCACAAGCCCTACAGTGGTCATTGCACCGATGTACTGGCTGACCTTCAGTAGCAGCATGATCTCTGCAAAGGGGACGACAATAAATATCAATAAAGGAAAACGCATAAATGTCCCAGCAATATACTATTCAAATGCTACCGGCTTCGCGGCGACTTCAATCACTGTCTGCCGACTTGCGACAACAAATGCCAAAACGATGGCAATCAGACCGATCGCGATGGAGTAGATAAAGAACGTCGCATATCCGGCTCCCAGTGCCGCAGGTGACACTCCTGCGGTGGCAGCCCCTTGAGCAAGCGACTCAGGAGGCAGGTTTGCATAAAACGGCATCATGACCGCCGGAGCACCACCCGATTCTGCAGCTCTTGCCGCAGTCTCCACTATACGACCACTCTGTGATGCGACCAACTTCCCAAGTAACGCATACAAAGAGGAAAACAATGCATATTGAGTGGCTGTAAAACCGGCCGAGGTCAGCGACGACATATAAGCAATCAGAGCCGTACCGGCAAAGCCAGTGGCAAGATTATCGATAGTGATGGAAATGTAGAGAGCGGTAACATCCGGTCCCTGCGTTCCTAACCATAGAAAGACAGCATTCGAGAATGGACTGGCAAACACACCGACTACCATCGTCCGCACAACACCAATCCGTGCAACACAGTAACCGCCTAATGCCACGCCAACCATTAGCGCCACTACTCCGAAGATCTTCCTCACTTCGGCAATCTCACTCAGGCTGAAACCTAGGTCGAGGTAGAACGGCCCCATCAAGTTCAGAACAAAATCCGACAAACGATACAGGCAGATAAGCGCCAGAATCATTCCGCCAAGCTTTGGACCGAAGCGGCCAAAGAAGTCGCCAAGAGGCTCGCCATAAGCGCGACGCAGGTGAGCGCCTGGTCTCGTGGTAAGCCCAGGAACAGGAATGCAGGACAAGGCCAACAATCCAAGCCCCGCCAATACTGCAACAACCTGTAGATAGACGCCACTCGGACTGGTGGTCCATGCAGTTACCAGAGAGTTGCCGGCATCTTCTGACAAACCCCAAAAAGCCAGTACGTCACGCAAGATAACGGCATTGCCCGACAGCCCCGAGCCAATGATCAGTGCCGCCACGACGATAATGGTCAGACGCAGCATCCATTCGATTACTTCCGCCACAGGACGACGAGGCAATCCGCTCAGATCCTCGCTGCGCACTTTGACTACAGTTTCTTTCGGCGCCAGCAACACTCCAAGTATTCCGATACCCATGAGTCCGGCCATGAC
>JBBSPQ010000625.1:0-1855 GCA_038258585.1 Pseudomonadales bacterium | reverse complement strand
TACCCCACCCTTCTTCAAAGCTGCCTCACACTGAGCAACATGCACTGAATCATAGTTGGGGCCCGAGCTTCCACCTCTCAACACAACGTGTGCGTATGGGTTGCCCTTTGTGGTGACAACAGACACCTGACCCTGGCCGTTGATGCCGAGAAAACGATGCGGACTGCTTACCGACTGCAAAGCATTGATGGCAACGGTCAAGCCGCCATCGGTGCCATTCTTGAATCCCACTGGGGATGACAGCCCACTAGACATCTCCCTGTGTGTCTGCGACTCCGTGGTACGAGCGCCAATAGCGGACCAAGCAATAATGTCCTGCAAATACTGAGGAGAAATGGGGTCAAGAGCCTCAGTAGAGGTCGGCAATCCGAGTTCGGCAATATCAAGAAGTAGGCGACGACCAATGCGCAGCCCTTCTTCAATTTTGAATGTGTCATCCATATGGGGATCATTAATCAGCCCCTTCCAGCCAACCGACGTGCGCGGCTTTTCAAAATACACTCGCATGACCAGATAGAGCGTGTCTTTCACTTCGTCTGCCAATTTTTGCAAGCGACCCGCATACTCCATAGCAGCATCGACATCATGAATCGAACAAGGCCCGAGGACAACGAACAAGCGATGGTCCTTGCGATTCAAAATATTGAAAATTGTCTGCCGTGCAGCGCGAACGGATTCCAAGGCAGTACCTGCCAAGGGCAATTCCAGCTTCAGCTTCTCCGGGGTAATCAGTGGCTCGTTGGAAGCGACATTCAGATCATCTATGCGTTCATTGGACATGGTTATTCTCTTGCGAATTTTTATATGCAGAACTGGCTGCAACTTTAAGCTCTCTCGCCGGCAGGCCGGCTCCTAACTTCATACCGACCGATAGAGTTCCCGGCCAGTACTGTTATACGTGTCGGCCATTTCATCCATTCCAGATTGCAGAGCTGCATTCTCATCCAGCTCCTTCTTGGCCGCGTAATCTCTGACTTCCTGACTTATCTTCATGGAGCAGAATTTCGGTCCGCACATGGAACAGAAATGCGCCACTTTACCTGACTGCTTGGGCAGTGTTTCATCGTGAAAGCTGCGAGCAGTATCAGGGTCGAGCGAAAGATTGAACTGATCTTCCCAGCGGAATTCAAAACGCGCTTTAGAAAGCGCATTGTCACGCAACTGTGCGCCGGGATGCCCTTTCGCCAGATCCGCCGCATGCGCCGCAATCTTGTAAGCGATAAGGCCATCCTTTACATCCTGCTTGTTAGGCAGTCCAAGGTGCTCCTTAGGGGTCACATAACACAGCATGGCACAACCGAACCAGCCGATCATTGCTGCGCCAATACCCGAAGTAATGTGGTCATATCCGGGTGCGATATCGGTCGTCAGTGGTCCGAGCGTATAGAATGGTGCCTCGTCGCACACGGCAAGCTGCTTCTCCATATTTTCCTTGATCATGTGCATCGGCACATGGCCAGGGCCTTCGATCATGCACTGGACGTCATGCTTCCACGCAACCTTGGTCAACTCACCAAGCGTTTCCAGCTCACCGAATTGCGCCTCGTCGTTGGCGTCAGCAATCGAGCCGGGACGCAAACCGTCACCGAGCGAGAACGATACGTCGTAGGCCTTCATTATCTCGCAGATGTCTTCAAAATGCGTATAGAGGAAATTTTCTTTGTGATGTGCCAAGCACCACTTCGCCATGATGGAGCCGCCGCGGGAAACGATGCCCGTCACACGCTTGGCAGTCATGGGCACGTAGCGCAACAGCACGCCTGCGTGAATCGTAAAGTAGTCGACGCCCTGCTCCGCCTGTTCGATCAATGTGTCACGGAAAATTTCCCAGGTCAGATCCTCGGCAACGCCGTCT
>JBBSPQ010000624.1:0-1869 GCA_038258585.1 Pseudomonadales bacterium | reverse complement strand
ATAGGTTTCAAGCATTTCTAAATCAGCCCGCAGAATTGGAAGGAAAAGTTGTAGCATCTCTGCATCAGTGAGAATGGCCTGTGGAATGCCGCCATAACGAAGTTGTACTTCCTTTACCAAAAGCTCATCCGATAAGTGATGCACCGCTGACAACTGGTTTGGTAGCTGTGGTGCCGCGCGGGCACACACAATGAGGTGCCTTGGATCGGGCTGTCCATGACGGCGCAGCTCCCGTCCCAATTCAAAGCCGATCAGGGCGCCTAAGCTGTGACCGAAAATCACATAGGGACAATCGAGATAAGGCTCAATGGCGGAACTCAGCAAGTCTACAGCCGAATGGATACGGGTCAGTGGGGTTTCACGGAAACGTGACCCACGTCCAGGTAATTGGATGAACGCGGGTTCAACATCTGGTCCAAATGCCTCTGACCACGAACGAAAAACCGTTGAACTCCCGCCCGCATAAGGGATACAGAACACACGCAAGCGCGGCGAAGTGCGACGCTTGGGAATGACAATCCAGGGATTTGCATTGGGGACATTTATCATATCTTGATTGTATCAGTTGATCGTCTATTGCATAAGATTTTCTTGCCGCACACATGGCTTTTCCGTATCGCCGTCGTCACCGCAAGGGCAAAAGTACGCATGCTGTAACGTTTTCGCTAATTGCTCTGCTAGGCTTATGATATAGTGTGGAGATACTGACTATCTTTGCCGTAGTGCAGACGTGGTGTGGACAGCGTGTTTAGGGATGGGCAACCATGATGCCGCAATACCAGGAAGGCGATCGTTTCCATACGACGTTTACTCTGGATCCGCTGACGGATCGGGAGTTGGACATCTTGCGCTTGCTAGCAGATGGCCTGTCCAATCAGGAGATCGCAAACCAATTGGTATTGGCGCTCTCAACGGTTAAATGGTATGCCAAGCAGGTCTATAGCAAACTCGGAGTCAACAACCGCAGTCACGCGGTTGCACGTGCGCGGTCGCTGGGTATGCTCGATGACAAACCGACTGTGCAGCCACCCTCGACACACTCACCGCGCAACAATCTTCCCGCCCAAATCAGCTCATTCGTTGGGCGCCAACGCGAGAGCACCGAAGTCGTCCACTTGCTGAAGAACTCGCGCCTATTGTTGCTCACAGGCCCAGCCGGATCAGGCAAAACCAGACTGGCATTACGTATCGCCACCGAAGTGCTTCCTCATTTTCAGGATGGCGTCTATTTTGTCCCTTTGGCAGCGGTGACCGTGGTGGACAATATTCTCTGGGCGATTGCCGAACATATCGGCTTTCAATTCCACGCTCGTGGCGAGCCATTAGACCAGTTACAAAAATACTTCAGTGACAAGACGATGCTCTTGATCTTGGACAATTTTGAACACCTGATCAGCGGCGCCGAATTGGTGGCGAAAATCTTGCAAGCAGCCTCTGACGTGACCGTGCTGGTGACCTCACGCGAACGACTCCATCTCTACGGAGAAGTAAACTATGCCATCAGTGGTTTAACGCTACCTGAGACACGCCGCTCGATTGAGGCGCTCCAGTCCGAATCCGTCGAGCTTTTTGTCCAGCGGGCGCAGTCGGTTGTGCCGACCTTGAAGCTGGACGCAGAACAACTCTATCATGTCGTGCGTATTTGCCGCCTGGTGGAGGGGATGCCGCTCGGCATCGAACTGGCGGCAACCTGGGTCGATGTACTCTCGCCGCAAGAAATTGCTGATGAGATTGTACAGAGTCTTGATATCCTGGAAGCAGAACGGCGCAATGTACAACAGAGCCAGAATAGTCTGCGCGCTGCGTTCGACCGTTCATGGAATCTGCTGGACGAAACACAACAAGTCGCCTTTCGTCGGCTTTCTGTGT
>JBBSPQ010000623.1:0-1906 GCA_038258585.1 Pseudomonadales bacterium | reverse complement strand
TTATCTTCGGCTGAACCGGAATAGCTAGAGTTACCCAGCTCGCCGGCCAACTCTTTGCGATTTTCGTAACTCGCGTCGATGCCAATCAATTTCATAAGGTCAACGATCGAAGTCCGCCAGTTGAGTTTATCTGACCCAGGCATCGCATCCAGTTGCGCAGCTACGTCGATCTCGCTGATCCCCGTTGGCTGGGCTGCCGTAGTTGGGGGAGCAGGAGTTGGTGCTGATGTCTTTGTCCGCGTTGCAGGCGGTGTTGTCTTCGCCTGTTTCTTGCCGAAAATTGCGGATTTGATGCTGCTAAAAATGCCCATGAGCATATTCCTTTAGAACGCGAATGAACTCTCTTAACCTGCAGAAACCTTCGAGGTTCCTTGACGACACGCTTCACTCTTCAACGCTGTGATTTGGGACGGGACAGACGTGCTGTGGTGGCTGAGCGTAACGAAGCGCTCGCTCGCGAAATCGATCGGCAAGCCGACCGACTTAATCGAGGCGACCTGCAGAATCTTATAGTTCGTCCTGATCGCGGATTTCTGCTTCTTTACACCGCATGTTGGGCTTGGAGTAGCGATACTGCATGGACCTTATGCAAAACATAATCTTGCATATCCGGTGTTCTGCTCGATGACGTCGCGACCGTGGAAGCCTACAAGCTAGAGCACAAGTGTCGGTGTTCCGAGAGGAGTTGTGAAGGCGTTATGGCAGGCTGCTTTCCTGGCAAACTCCGCGCAATCGCCGGACGGTAAACAGGTGGGCCACTTGACGTATCGCTCGCGTGAGGACGAAAGGCGGCAAATATCGCTTCAGCTATCTTGCAGCTGCCGATCCCGATGCAGTCATTCCCAGCGCGGCAGCCACACTTCCGCCTTTCGAAGCCGGACAGAGAGTTTCCGGAAACTATTGGAACGCTGTCTGGAACATAATCGTTAGGCAGGTGCGTTTTGTGCCCTCTTCATCTCGTCGGTCTGGTCAACAGGTACGTTGTTCTCTGCTCCCCAGCCAACGAAAACGGGGCAGGTGATGAGCCTGCCCCGTTTCAATCAACCAAAGCGCGAATGATCAACTCATGCGACGGATCGTACTCGAATGGCCACCTGAACGCGCGAGAATTTCATTTGCCTGCTGCGTGGTCATCTTGGCATGGTCGGTATCGACCGAAACCATGACACCGCCGTTCTTCAATTCGCGTTCGTAATAGTCGGCATCGTCTTTGCTCACGCCATGATCTTCCAACGCACCGGCGATAGCGCCAACTGCCACACCCACGGCCGTGCCAGTAACGGCTGCGCCGCCAGCTGCCGCAGCAGCAATTGCACCTGCGCCGACCAACGGTCCGACACCAGGAATGGCAAGCGCCGCTACGCCGAGCAAAGCACCTATGCCCCCGCCTAGGGCACCCTTGCCAACAATATCCTTTGCAGCTTCAGCACCAGAGCCATCGGTCTCCGTGATGTCGCCGTCATCATGCGCGACCACTGAAATGTTGTCATTGCTCGCTCCAGCTGCCTTCAATTCGCGAATAGCGCGATCTGCCGCATCGTGCGTATCGAAAACTGCCGAGCTAAGATTGGGGTTTTGTTTAGTCATATCGTTATGGCTTCCATTTATTGAATGAATGGCTAACCAACTGCCTTGCTCTGGTTCGGTTCCGTCCCCCATCTCGTTCACCAAAGCGGTCTGGAGCTGCACCAGGTCTGCTGGTCTGTTCAGTACGGGCCGAGCTTGTAATCAATTTAACTGCCTGCTTAACTGCCTGCAAAAGCGTGTGAACACTGTAGTCTGACACAAAGTAATGCTACTCATCCAAACTGAATGCCGCGCAGTCAGCACATAGGAATAATTAGCCTACCTCCGAATATCGAAATCACCTTCGTCATCGCCATCCCAGTAGGCAGCACGGGTGGCT
>JBBSPQ010000622.1:0-1923 GCA_038258585.1 Pseudomonadales bacterium | reverse complement strand
TCAGTTCGGTCTATCAGGGACGACGCGTCAAATCCCGCCAGGCAGACAAAAAATCCAGTCAATGGGTATTTTTGTTTGGTCTATTGGCCGTGCTCGCTCATGCCGTGAGCGCCGGCGGTGTCATCAAGAACGATGATGGCTATCACTTTGGCATTGTCCAGATCAGCACGCTTATCTGTGCGTCAATTTCTCTCATTGTACTTGTAAGCAGCCTGCGCAAACCCTTGGGTAATCTTATGCTGGGGCTATTTCCGCTGGCGATCGTCTCTATTATTGCCTCACTCACCATCACTAGCACGTATCCCCCGCAGGACATTCACTACGGCATCGCGAGCCACATTTTGCTGTCTATTCTGGCGTACAGCATCCTGATGATCGCGGCGCTGCAGGCCAGCTTCATCGCCTTTCAGAACTACCAACTTAAACATAAACATGCTGCCAGCGTCATCAAACGCTTTCCGCCGCTACAGGATATGGAGGCGTTCCTGTTTGAGTTGTTGTGGGTTGGACAAATTCTGCTAACTCTCGGCATCGTAGCCGGGTTCGTTTTCGTGGAGGACATGGGCGAGCGTGGTCTGCTGCATAAAACTTTCTTCTCGATCCTGGCGTGGATTGTCTTCTCGGTGCTGCTATGGGGACGCCATAAACTCGGCTGGCGGGGCACTACAGCCATTCGCGGCACGCTGATCGGTTTTCTGTTCCTGATTCTTGGCTTCTATGGCTCCAAGATCGTGCTGGAATATATTCTGAATTAAATTTTTAGAAATGCTCAGCGCACGCTCCTCAGAAGTCCCAATTCTATAGGTGAAATTGCCCCCATCGGAACAAGCGTTCTGACCACCAATTCCATTGAACGCCATTGTTCAGATTTCAATCCAACTGCAATACGATAATCTGACACAGCCCACTGCCAGAATCCCCATCGCGAAGAATCATCCACCCGCTCCTCAGCAAAGGTGATCGCTATTGCATCAGCGGCGAAGTCAAAGCTGAAACTGCCAAGCGGAATGGCTAATCCCATGCCACAGGCTTTGATATAGGCCTCTTTTAAAGTCCACAAATCCAAAAACCTCTCTTGCTGTTTGCTCTCGGGCAGTGCCAGTAAATTTTCCACTTCAGAAAATGAAAAATAGCGCGCCGCTAGGTCTAATGCACGACACTCCCGCGTGGTATTTTCGACATCCACTCCGATGTCGCCACGCGCACAGACCGCGATGGCAATCATGCCGTTTGTGTGGGAAAGATTGAACTCCAACGGCACTGCTGACGGCGGAGAAACCACGTAAGGACGTCCGTATTCGTTACGGTCAAACTGCCACTGCGAAGGCAAAGTGTCATTCCTGTAGTGACTCAACGTCGTACGAATTGCAGCACGGGTAATCAGAAATTGACGTTTATCCTTGTCGAATCTGAAGCGCTCGCATCTGAGCATTTCTTCCGGGGAAAGAAAACTGCGGTATATCTCAAGAAGCGAAGTGTCGACCTGGGCATCATCAATCAGCCACAAATGAATTTCATTATCCGCAAGAAGCGCCATGACCACCATTAACCCAGCAAATCATATTTACGCAGATAACCGCGTAACTGGTGATAACTCATTTGCAGAAAATCCGCAGCTTTGCGCTGATTGAATTGACAGCGCTTCATCGCCTGCTTGAGAAGATCGATTTCATAGTCCTGAACATGGGTTTTGAAATCCAGTGTTTCCGCATCCCCAAGATCGACAACAGTAGAACGAGCTTCCACAGCATTTGCCCCTGCACTGATTGACGCCGATTTTTGTGCTGTCTGATTCAATCGATAAGGAGACTCGAACGGATTGAATGTGAGTTTTGTGATCTGACGGTCGGGGCTCTGATAGACCGCTCGCTCAACGACATTCTTTAACTCCCTTATATTTCCTGGCCAGGTATGGGTCAACAG
>JBBSPQ010000621.1:0-1947 GCA_038258585.1 Pseudomonadales bacterium | reverse complement strand
GGTGGTCAAACGGGTGCTGACCGTGCAGCCCTCGATTTCGCGCTGAATTTAGGATTCGAGTGTGGCGGGTGGGTTCCGAATGGGCGGATGGCAGAAGACGGTGTCATTCCCGCACGTTATCCGAATCTCGTCGAGACAGAATCCGATGATCCGAGCATCCGGACTGCCCGTAATGTGCGGGACTCCGACGCCACATTACTGATTGCTCGCGGGGCACCCACCGGAGGATCGGCATTCACGGTTGAAGCCGCAAGACGCCTCGGCAAGCCTATTCTTCATGTCGATATCCTTCGAGAATCGGTTGAACAGAACGTACCTTGGCTATGCCGGTGGTTACGAGATCTTCAACCGGTCTGACGTGGTCTAATAGATTGATACCAGCTAGTTAAGGGATAATCCACTTAACGGAGGTGCTCAATGCTGACCACGCGAAAGAAATATTCCAAAGAATTCAAACTGGATGCCGTGAGTCTCGTCGCCGATCAGGGTTATAGCTGCGCGGAGGCAGCCCGAAGCCTGAGTATTCATGCCACTCTGCTGGGGCGGTGGGTCAAAGAGGCTCAAGCAGGAGATGGCCAGGCCTTTCGAGGCCATGGACGATTGACAGGCGAACAGGAAGAACTTCGCCGACTCAAAGTGGAAAATAAACGCCTGAAGATGGAGAAAGAAATCTTAAAAAAAGCGACGGTATTCTTTGCAGCAGAAACGAAGTGAAATATTCGTTTATCACCCAACAGAAGAATACCTATCCGATTCGCCTGCTGTGTCAGGTACTGGGTGTGAGCCGGCCATGTTATTACCTCTACCGACGTCAGATGGCCAAGACACGAGAGGATTGTGAACATCGGGACATGCTCGAAGGGATTAAGGCACACGATGCGTTGAGTCACCATAGCTATGGGAGCCGCCGTATGAAGAAAGCGCTGAACGGTCTGGGCTATTCAGTGAGCCGCAATAAGGTCAGGAAAATGATGCGGGAAGCGGGTGTGGCGGTGCGTTACCGCAAGAAATACAAAGTGACGACAAACAGCAAACACAACCAACCGGTGTTTGACAATTTGCTGCAGCGCCAGTTTGCTGTGTCGCAGCCCGATCAAGTCTACGCGGCTGACGTCACGTACGTGTGGACCCAGGAAGGCTGGGTATACCTAGCCGTGGTCGTAGACCTCTGTTCCAGAAAAATCGTGGGCTGGAGCATGAGTTCGCGCATGAAGGCACGGTTGGTCTGTGACGCGTTCAAGATGGCCATCTGGCAACGTCGACCTCAAGCAGGCTTGATTCACCACTCTGATCGTGGCGCACAATATGCCAGTCACGCGTTTCGGAGATTGCTCGGAGCCAACGGCGTGAGAGGGAGTATGAGTCGTCAAGGTGATTGTTGGGATAATGCGGTGGTGGAAAGCTTTTTTGGCAGTCTGAAACAGGAACGGGTGCAATGGCGCAATTATCAGACACGGAATGAAGCGCAGCAGGATATCCTGCAGTACATATCGATGTTTTATAACCAATATCGTTTACATTCAACTCTTGGGTATATCAGTCCAAATGACTTTGAACAACAATTTGTGGCAATGAAAAAAGTTGCTTAACTGAGGGGTATCAAAAAGCTTGACCAGGTCATTCAGATGATTCGTTCCATTGTTGCTGTCGAGCATCGCGATTAGGGAGAGAAATGTGCCGGAAACCCAGAGGGGATGCTTGGAGTCAAGATGGGATGTAAGACAGCCCAAAGTTGCTCATCATGCCCATAGACGTCATCACGAAATTGAAGAATTCCCTGATCATCCACCCATGCAGTGCGATAGAGGATGTAGACGGGAATCTCGTGAGGAAAGTCAAACGTTCGTGGCTCAACACTGTCGAGCTCAAGCATGAGATCCTCCTCTGTCTGTGCCTGTATGAGATACGCAGCTAGATCGCTAAGCCTTTCCACACGAACACCATCGG
>JBBSPQ010000620.1:0-1948 GCA_038258585.1 Pseudomonadales bacterium | reverse complement strand
CAAAGCCTATCAAGGGCGTCTCGAGGCAATGGCCACGACCGATAGTCTGACACCGTGTGTCGGTGGGGTGGTGAGGAGTTTTTGTTGTTGATGGAAGACTGCGATGCTACCAAAGCGGGAGAGTGCGCAGAAAAAATTCGAAAAACCATGAAAAAGCATTCGGTGATGTATGGCAGGGAAAACATTCGAGTCACATTAAGTTGCGGCGTCGCACTGTACCTTCCCGGTGAAGAACTGTATAAACTGCTAGCGAGGGTAGATGCTGCTCTTTACAACGCCAAGAATGGGGGAAGAGACCGGATCAGTGTTTCAAAGTGAAGAAAACAGGGTAGATGCCGCTGTATATAGGAGACTGCGAATCTATAGCTCAAATTGCATTTTTGCTTCTGATTCGATCGTCATGGGATGGGAGTAGTTTGTGACTGAAAAAAAATTATTGATCTTGGATGATGACTTGATGGTCGGCAAGACTATTCGGTTTATCGCCGAAGGTGCCGGCTTCAAATGTTTTGCCACGGATGATCCGGACGAGTTTTTCAGTCAGTTGGAACACTGGCAGCCGACCCATATAGCGCTTGATCTCATCATGCCCCAGATGGATGGGGTAGAGGTCATGGTTGAACTTTCCCGGCGGGGTTGCCGGGCCCATATCATCATCAGCAGCGGCGTCGGTAGTCGCGTGCTGGATGCTGCGCGACGCTCAGCAGCCGAGCACAACCTGAATATCGTTGGAATACTCTCCAAGCCTTTCAAGCCTTCCGCACTACAGGCACTTCTCAGCATCGATTCAACAACGTTTCAGACCTCCTCTGGCAGGGCCGGGAAGGGAGTGTTTGCTGAGCCTTCCAAAATATTTGCGGATGAGTTGACCAAGGCGATAGAGCAGCGGGAACTCTTTCTGGTATATCAGCCCAAAATAGATTGCCGAAATGCCGATCCCGTTGGATTTGAAGCATTGGTCCGCTGGCAGCATCCACAACGCGGCTTGATCATGCCTAACGATTTTATCCCGCTTGCAGAGCGCACTGGATTAATTGATCAATTGACGGCGCTGGTGGTGCGCGACGCTGTTAGCTGGTTTTCATGCTATTTCCAAAAGTCGAATCTGCAACTTTCGGTCAATCTGTCTGCCCGTAACCTTAAGGATCTGCAGTTCGCGGACCACGTAGCGGATTTGTGTAAACAGGTCGGAATGTCGCCAGCAAGTCTCGTTTTTGAGCTCACTGAAACCAGCACCATGGAAGACCCGGTGGCATCATTGGATTTGCTGACTCGTCTGCGTTTGAAGGGCTTCCTCTTATCTATTGATGACTTCGGAACAGGTTTCTCATCAATGCTACAGCTCGTTCGCTTGCCATTTTCCGAGATCAAGATTGATAAGTCTTTTGTGATGACAATCTGTTCTGACGAATCCAAGACAGTCATAAAGTCAATCACGGAACTAGGCCAATGTCTCGGTCTGAGGACCAGTGCGGAAGGGGTTGAGGATGCGGAAGCGCTTGAATTCCTGCAATCTATTGGCTGTGATCTAGCTCAGGGCTATCTGATTGCTCGTCCTATGACGGGGGCGGTGGCTTTGGACTGGTATCGTGACTATACGTCCAAATTCACATCGGGTTCCGCAGCTTTATAGTCTGAGAACGCGGTGTGAATCGCCTGGCTCAGACGTACAACGGTGTATTCCTCGTAGTTTTCCACTGGATCGGCAAATTCAGCAAACGCCTCATGTATGGTTGCCAATTGTTCAAGCACGGTCGTTCTGGCTAAATCCCCCGTCTGAGTTTCGATCAGTTCAGCTGTGTAGAGCAGGTGGTTCCAGAAATGCACTCGGTCGCTGGCATTACTCATGGTTTCTATTCTCCTGTCTCTTCGGCATGAGTCACTTCTACAACTTCCAGTCTTACCGATTTCGCGTTGGGCAGTGCCCAGTCGATGGATTGTCCGACCT
>JBBSPQ010000619.1:0-1959 GCA_038258585.1 Pseudomonadales bacterium | reverse complement strand
CAATCGAGAATCCCATTGCGATTATCATCATCCAGCCAAAAGCAATAACCGGTTGAATGCCACTGAACACCAGCGAGCCGAACCCAACCGACGTCGTGATTCCAGCGAAGAAACAGGGGCCAATCTTGCGCAATAAAGTGTCGCGAATCAAAGCGCGGTGTGTCGCTTTAGAGTCTCCCTCGATGGCGGCCACATTCTCCTCGGCCCCCTCGCGGTACTGCACAATCAAATGGATGACGATAGCCAAGGTCAGAATCAATTGCAGCGCGATGAAGTTGGATGAAATAACGGTGGCCTTGATGTCCAGAATTGCAAACAGGCCCATTGTTGAGAGCACGCTGCACAGACAGCACACTACCGGAATCGCCACCCAGCGCACAGCACGGAAAAGTACCAACAGTAGCAGGCAGATGCCAATACCGATTGCCCCACCGAAGACAACCAGATCATTGGAAATTATCTGAATCAATTGATAGGCAAGAACATGAATTCCACCCAATCGGATGTTAGCGTTGTCATCGTGCTTTTCAATAATTCCGCGAATCGTTTCAATTTCCTGCTCTCGAACTCGCCCCAGTTCCTGTTCCAGTGGCTCGGCCTGCTCTTCCAGGCGAGCAAGTTCTGCCTCATCTGCAGTGGTGAAACCCTCTGACTGGTAGCGCTGGTTGAGGGCGGTAATTTGAGAATTCAGGTCCTGCAATTCGTCATTGCCACGAAACAATACTTGCAGTGCTGTCGCAGAAAGATCTTCGTTGACCAGCAGATTCTCGTAAATTGGATGATCAGTAAATTCCTCGGTGAGCGCTTCGATAGAGTAGTTGCCAGACTCTATCGTCAGGGACTCAAGATTGGTGCCGGCGGTCAACAGGCTTGGGCCTTGCGAGAAAATAGGCACGTTCAGGATGGAGCGAACCGACTGCACACGATCAATTGTCAGCAATTCCTGCGTCAGTGCGCGTAGTTCCGCAAAAGTCTGATCGGAAAAAACTGCATGATCTACAGGCTCATAAGTAACCAACATGAACTCTTGCGGGGAGAAACGCTGATTGACCAATTGCGTCTGTGTGTACAACGCATTGTCTTTGGTGAGCAATGTGTCTGGAGATGCATTGATCGTGAACTTTGTTGCCTGTGATCCCAATGCTGCTGTAATCAATAGGAATATTACCAATACGGTTTTTGGCCATGCCAGAATCAGATCGACAAATCCTTCACTGAGCTTTGTGCCCATGTCTATATGATCGTCCGTATTATTTGAATTCGGCATCCCGTTGAAGCCCCTGCAGGTGAAGGTTACGCATAAAAATGTAAAGATCCTCGCTTTCTGCACGCATTGACAGATACGCATCAGCCGAAGGCGCAAAGTCCTGGAAATTATCGAATCCTCTCACAACGTATGTTTCAGGTTGATCAAGAATGTAGGCCAGAGGATTCATAAGTCCATCGATGAAAAATGCCGAGCCATCACGCACGTTCGATGGGCCGATAATTGGAAGCACAATAAATGTACCATGGCCCGTTCCATACTGAATTAGGGTGTTGCTGAGAGTTGTATCCTGCTTTTCTATTTCCAGCCAACTGGTCGCTGGGTCAAAAAATCCTGCCAGACCGACTGTGGAGTTCACCACGAATCGTGATAAATCAACGCCCGCAGATTTTGGTTTCAGCTGTAATAGATGATTGACAAAACTGATCGGCATTTTTATGTTGTCAAAAAAGTTACCGACGCTGGTGCGCAGCGGAGCTGGCGCTTTTTGATACTGACGTGCAGCGGGAATGAGGATATAGCGATAGGTAACATCGTTGAATTTAAATACGGCGCGGTTAAAACGCATTAAGGGATCATCGTATTCTTCTACCTCTCTGGAGCTCACCACATTGGGAGTCAGTCCGGTACCGTCCAGAGGTGAAGTTTGTTGAGCATAGGCAGAGACACCTGTTACGCAAAGCAGGGTCATT
>JBBSPQ010000618.1:0-1983 GCA_038258585.1 Pseudomonadales bacterium | reverse complement strand
GGGATCATGTCAGCAAAAGCGCGCAAACAATCTTTGACCGTATCAATAGCGTCAAACACAGGTTCTTTATCTTCCTGATTATCTTTGTTGTAGGCCAATGGTTGAGATTTCATCAGCGTTAATAACGCCATCAAGTGGCCATACACGCGCCCGCTTTTGCCGCGTACCAGTTCAGGCACATCCGGATTTTTCTTTTGCGGCATGATCGATGAGCCGGTGCAGAAGCGGTCGGGCAGATCAACAAAGTCAAACTGCGAGGAGGTCCACAAGACCAACTCTTCCGAGAAGCGCGATAGATGTGTCATCAGCAGACTGGCAAATGCCGCCAGTTCGATGGCGAAGTCGCGATCACTCACCGAGTCCAGAGAGTTACGCGTCGCGGCAGTGAAACCCAACAGTTCCGCCGTGTATTCACGCTCAATTGGATAGCTGGTGCCAGCGAGGGCGGCAGCCCCTAAGGGAGAGAAATTCATTCGGGTACGGCAGTCCTGCAGACGGCTGAAGTCTCGCTCCAGCATTTCGTACCAGGCCATCATGTGGTGGCCGAATGTGATTGGCTGGGCAGTCTGCAGATGCGTGAAACCGGGCATGATCGTGTCTGCTTCACGTTCGGCGATATCAAGCAGAGCCTGTTGTAATCGAGTGAGAGTCAAAGCAATGGAGTCGATCTCGTCGCGCACATACAGACGAATGTCGGTGGCGACCTGGTCGTTTCTGGAGCGGCCGGTATGCAGTTTCTTCCCCGTCATGCCGATGCGCTTGGTCAGTTCTGCCTCAATATTCATGTGCACGTCTTCAAGCGCCACAGACCACTCAAAGCGTCCCGCAACGATATCCTCGCGAATGCTCTCTAGGCCCTTGATAATGTCGTCCACCTCCAGTGCTGTGAGGATGCCGACTTTGCCAAGCATGGTTGCATGAGCGATAGAACCATTGATGTCATGGTGATACAGACGCTTGTCGAAATTCACGGACGCAGTAAAGCGTTCCACGAAGGCATCGGTTGCCTCGGTGAATCTTCCGCCCCAGGGTTTTATCGCGTCGGGTTTCTTTTCGCTCATAATCCGTCTCTCGTGGTATGACTCTTCGGGTCTGACAAATTTAGGGCCTGACAAATTGTCTGACCTTCTTTAGGGGCCGGGATTATAGCAACATTCTTGTGCCCTGTAAGATTGGCGCCGAGCCTGAGAACGGGAATTTTAGTGGCGATTCAAGTAGAATCCGCCGCAAGACATTCATTACGCAAGAGACAGATTATGGCTGTAGACAGGATTCGTATCGCAACCCGGCAGAGCGCCTTAGCGTTATGGCAGGCGGAGTTTGTGAAGAGTGAGCTTCTCGCCCTTCACCCGGGCCTCAACGTGGAGCTGATTGGTATCACCACCAAGGGCGATATCATCCTCGACCAGCCATTGGCAAAGATTGGGGGAAAGGCGCTGTTTGTGAAGGAACTGGAAGTCGCACTGCTGGAAAAGACCGCGGATATCGCCGTGCACTCCATGAAGGACGTCCCTATGGAGTTTCCCGAAGGACTCGGCTTGACCGTAATTTGCGAGCGTGAAGATCCAACCGATGCGCTGGTGTCCAACAAATTTGTCAGTCTCGATGACTTGCCCTACGGCGCCCGCGTGGGCACATCAAGCCTGCGGCGTCAGTGCCAGCTGCGCAGTTTGCGTCCCGACCTGCAGATCGGGGATCTGCGTGGCAATGTTGGCACCAGACTTGGCAAGCTCGACAGCGGTGAGTTCGATGCGATTATTCTGGCAACGGCAGGGTTGTTGCGGCTGCAGCTGAAAGATCGGATTCGTCAGCGTCTAGACAGCCATACTTCGCTGCCAGCAGGCGGGCAGGGCGCCGTCGGCATCGAGTGTCGAATGGCCGACAAAGAAATCATCTCACTTCTGCAACCATTGCATGATCGTGATACGGCTGATCGAGTCATAGCCGAGCGCGCAGTCAATACGCGTCTGCATGGTGGGTGTC
>JBBSPQ010000617.1:0-1986 GCA_038258585.1 Pseudomonadales bacterium | reverse complement strand
GTTACTTCGGCGTCAATATTGGCTCGCTCCAGCTGCCGACGAAGCTCCTCAGTCACTTCGCTAACAAAGCGCGCCCTATCCACTCGCCGTTCATCAAGCAGCGTTGCAATGCGCTTGTAGTTATCTTCCTGTAAGTAGCGGAAAGAGAGATCTTCAAGCTCCCATTTTAACTGACCAATTCCAAGGCGGTGGGCAAGAGGCACATAGATCTCGAATACTTCCCTAGCCACTCGCAGGCGGCGTTCACTGGATGCCTCTTTTACTGCCCGTAAAGCGCAAGTGCGTTCGGCAAGTTTAATAAGTGCAACACGCACGTCATCGATCAACGCCAGTAGCATTTTACGAACGTTCTCGACCTGATCTTCGCTCTGGCCGAGCACTCGCTTCCGGCTGGTATCCGTCTCGTTGATGGCAGCCATGCGCAGAACCCCTTCCACGAGTTTTGCCACTCCAGAACCAAACTCATTTTGCAGCTCGTCAAGCGTCATACGTGACTCGCGCACAGTACGGTAAAGAATGGAGGCAATAACGGCCTCACTGTCCAGATGCAATTCCACCAGAATTTCGGCCATTTCCAGCCCGGTATGGTAACTGCTACTTCTATTGGACCAAGTATTGCGCGCCGAAATTGCTTTCTGCTCAGCGTGCCAGCTCAAGTCACAAGCGCGACGAATACTGGCATGGTTATCAAGGTTCCCATTACTTTCCAGACTGCTTATCCATTCGTCGAAACAAATGCTGCCGTCAGTGTTGAAGGTGTGCTTCTCTCTTACCTGTACCATGATTCAGTCCAGTAGGTTTTCCGCGCCATCAGCGTTTCGCAAGAACAAATTCAGCTATCGATTCAACATGTCCAGTGTGCGGAAACATGTCCATGACGCCAGCTTGTTTTAGTATGTAACCATGCTTTACAAGCTCTCCCGCATCCCGCGCAAGCGTCGCCGGATTACAGGAAATGTAAACAATTTTACTGGCACGAAATGCCGCAATACGGGGAATAATCTCTATCGCACCGGAACGTGGGGGATCCAGCAATATTTTGCTGTACACGGGGGCGGCCCAACTGGATTCATCGAAATCGACACACAGGTTGGCACAATAAAAAGAAGCATTAGTGATGCCATTCGCTGCTGCGTTCTCCGAACCTCTTCGCACCATCTCGTCACTTCCCTCTACGCCGACAACACGAGCGCTGCGAGTAGCCATTGGAAGCGTGAAATTACCGAGACCGCAAAACAGATCCAGTACAACATCGCCGGGTTGCAGATCGAGCAAAGTGAGTGCCTGTGAGATCATCCTGCGATTGATGTCCCCGTTCACTTGGGTGAAATCAGTAGGATGAAACGCCATGCGCAGACCGAAATCGCTTAAATAATAGTAGAGCCTGTCCACATCGTCCTGCGGCCATACTTTATGGACTGTATCTGGCCCCTTGGGCTGCAGATACAGTTGAATCTGGTGCTGTTGGGCAAATGACAACAGAGATGCAAAGTCCCCCGGAGATAACTCCTCAAGATGCCGAACGATAAAAGCCACCTGATGCGGTGAATTTCCCATCCCGCCATCATCTGCCAATTCGCCCACTGCGACCTCTATCTGTGGAATCGTGAATCGACAATCAAGTCCGCCCAACAAGACGCGAAGTGGCATGATCAACGATGAAACCTCATCGACCAACACCGCGCAGCTCGTCATTTGGGCGATAAAGGAACTATTTTTCTCACGGAAGCCCACCAGCATCTCATCTTTCTTGGTGACGAACCGCGCTGCCAGTCGTGCCTTTCGACGATATCCCTCAGTCTGACTAAGCATAGCGGGAAAATGTTCGTAATCGGTTAGGCCTCCAATGTGTTTCATCTGTTCGTGCAGTACCCGCTCCTTGAGCGCGACCTGCGCATCCGGGCGAATATGTTGCATCGAACAACCTCCACAAATCTCGGCATGCTCACATGGCGGTGCCACTCGATCAGGCGAAGCTTCTAGCAC
>JBBSPQ010000616.1:0-1991 GCA_038258585.1 Pseudomonadales bacterium | reverse complement strand
ACTGGGCAATCAAGATGATTAACGCTCAGGAATTTCCCGATTCGGAAACAAGACTCGATATAACTGAAATTCCTCTCGATGACAGGAAAGTATACGAGCTACTGCAACGAGGCGAAACCACGGCAGTTTTCCAGCTCGAATCCCGCGGCATGAAAGACCTGATTAAAAGGCTGTTGCCCAGCCACTTTGAGGACATCGTCGCATTGGTGGCACTGTTCCGTCCGGGACCACTGCAATCCGGCATGGTGGATGACTTTATTAACCGTAAACACGGTAGGGCAGCGGTAGACTATCCACACCCCGATCTGGAACCTGTGCTGTCCAATACCTATGGTGTCATTCTGTATCAGGAGCAGGTGATGCAGATTGCGCAGGTGCTGGCCAATTACAGCCTTGGCGGTGCCGACATGCTGCGTCGAGCCATGGGCAAGAAGAAAGCGGAAGAAATGGCACAGCAACGCGACTTGTTTCTCGAAGGAGCTGTGGCACGTAATCTCGACGCCAAGCTGGCGGGCGCCATATTCGATTTGATGGAAAAATTTGCGGGTTACGGATTCAACAAATCTCACTCAGCCGCCTATGCGCTAGTGTCTTATCAGACTGCGTGGCTCAAGGAGCACTACCCGGCTTATTTCATGGCGGCGGTACTTTCTGCCGATATGCAGAACACGGACAAGGTCGTGACGCTGATTGAAGAGTGTCGTCTTATGAAGCTGCCCATCGTGGTGCCGGACGTCAACGTCGGTGCCTACAACTTTACAGTTAATCAGAAACACGAAATTGTTTATGGGCTTGGCGCAATCAAAGGGCTCGGTGAAGGGCCTGTCGCCAGCATCATTGCTGCGCGCAAGTCCAGTGGCCCATTTGTCTCATTGCTTGATTTCTGCAATCGAGTCGACGCGAAGGCCGTGAACAAAAGGACTTTGGAGGCGCTGATACGTGCGGGGGCTCTCGATAGCCTGCAGGAGGGTAGTAAGGATGTGGCACGCGCCGTCCTGATGGCCTCTATAGCCGAGACTGTAAAGGCGGCGGAACAGAACAGTCGCAATCAAGAAGCCGGTGTGCAGGATCTGTTTGGAGATATCAGCCCGGTGTCAGAACCGGTGAGGACGGAACTGAATCAACGACCACTAGTACGACCTTGGAGTGAACAACAGCGGCTTCTGGCCGAACGTGAGACATTGGGCCTGTATCTTAGTGGACACCCCATTGACGAATTTCTGCCGGAGTTGGGTCATATTACCCGCGATCGGCTCGCCAATCTGAAACCGGAGCGTGAAAGCCAAGTCGTTGCTGGATTGGTAGTCTCGACCCGCACCATGAAAAGCAAGCGCGGCGATACTATCGCCTTCATCGTCATGGATGATCGCAGCGCACGACTAGAAGTATCGGTCCTCGCCAAGGAATACGAGCAGTTTCGTGATCAACTTCAGAAAGACGCCATACTTGTGGTGGACTGCAATGTCAGCGTGGATGACTACAGTGGAGCAATTCGCGGTCGTGCTCGCAGCATCATGGATCTGGATGCCGCCCGCCAGCGTTATGCGACCAGTCTTGATCTGACCCTTCACCAAGAGGACCTTTTGCCTGATTTTGAGCGGCAGCTCGCAAGAATGCTGGAGCCACGCACGGCGGCTGTCTTGTCATTTGAATTACCAACCTCTAGGCCTGCAAGCGTTCTAGTCGAAGCAAGCAGAAACACTGCGCCCGAACAGGAAATCAAGATGTGTCCGGTGCGCATTCACTACGAACGAAGAGACAGCAAAGGCTCCCTAATTCTAGGAGAAGAGTGGTCTGTATTACCGAATCAGGAGTTGTTGCAGAAGCTGAAGGAGGAGTTCGGCAAGGCGCGAGTCACCTTGTGCTATCGCTGAGATGTTGCCGCATTAATCAGACTGGTGTTGGACATTGCCAGCATTTGCTATCATTGCCCCAACTTACGTATTACTACTGGAATTACACTACGCCATGAATCCGAATTACCTAGATTT
>JBBSPQ010000615.1:0-2004 GCA_038258585.1 Pseudomonadales bacterium | reverse complement strand
GCATTAACAACCAACCAGAGGCTGTTCTGGCTGCAACGTAATTACGACTCCATTCTCCTCGGCATCAATTCTCAACTTTTCTCGCAACTGGAGCGAGTTGAGAGGCGGCAGTTGAGGGAATTAAGAACTCAACACCTGCCTGAACAAGCGCATGACATTGTGGCCCTGCACTTCAATCCGATGCTCTGCAGCAGTGAACCTGGCGCAAGCATCTTTCTGATTGATCACTACTGTCTTTGGGGAGTCGATGGAGAAGATGCCGGATTGAATGCGCTGAATTCGGATGTCGAGGAGCAACTCACAAAGCAACTGCCTGACTTACTCATATCGCCATTATTTGTATCGTCGTCAAATAACTCCCCGGAATTATATGATGAATTAGGAGGGTTATTGCAAACCCAAAAATTCATGGGAATGGCGATCGACCACAAATCTGTATTGAAGGAAGAATTCTCTTGGTTGGATGATCCCTCCAATCTGGATATCTTCAATATCGGACAGCAGAGCGAGGTCCTGCGCACACTTCGCAAGGAGTTGGGTTTTCGCGCATGGTGGAAGGCGCGTCAGGAACTGAACGCGCGCAGACGTGTCCTTCTCGGCATTATCAAACAAATGAAAAAACGTGCCGTGTTTACCTTGATGCTGGCGTCAAAACATGTAAAGAGTATCTGGTCACCCGTTTTGGCAGAACAAATTGAAGCGAGAATACTTTGTCAGTACCTGAGCGGTCAGATCGATTCGCGAAAACTTCAAAGCCGAACGCTCAATGGCAAACCGTTTACCCCGACCCAGCTTAAGCAATTTAACGCGCTCATCAGCGACATAAAACTTGAAACCGGTTCTCGAGTGCTGGAAAGCGCGCTGGCAATTCTGAAAGACCTGAGTCGATTCAGATTGCATCTGAAGTATTACCGCTTTGCACACCGGATCTTCAATCGAGTCCACCTGCTCAAACTTGATAACGAGATCGTCCTGTCTACTCAGGCCGGCACTCTTTACACAGCGTTCACCGCGAGCGAAACCAAGGATGAAGAGAATCGCGTCGTCCATCACACCATCATCAAAGCCGATGTGCGCGGCTCCACAACAGTGACGAATGAGCTGCTCAACAACTCGCTGAATCCCGCATCCTATTTTAGTCTGCGTTTCTTCAGTCCGATCAACAAACTATTGCCCTTGTATGGTGCCAATAAAGTGTTCCTCGAAGGCGATGCCGTCATCCTCAGTTTGCTTGAACATGAACAGAGCCCCCAGCAATGGTTTTCCGTCGCCCGCGCCTGCGGTCTTGCAAAAGCGATGCTAAACATCGTACATGCCAACAATCTTTATTCAGAAAAAATGGGCCTTCCTAAACTCGAGCTTGGAATCGGACTCTGTTACTCCGATGCAGCTCCTCACTACCTATACGACGAAGACAAGCCTATTATGATTTCTGCCGCTATAGGAAAAGCCGATCGTCTTTCATCGTGTACCTGGAAATTGCGCGGCCTGGTTCAACCCGACCCATTCAATGTAGAGGTGTATGCATTGACAGACGGCGACATCAGCAGAGGCGAGAAAGGGCAGAATACGATTCGTTTCAACGTCAATGGCGTGCTTCTCGACACTGCCGGATTCACTAAACTGCAGCAGGAAATTTCGTTGCGGAAACTCAGCGTAAAAATCAATGCCAAAACAGTCGTCCTGCATGTTGGAAAGTACCCGGCCGTTGCAGGAAAGAGTCACGACATCGTCATTAGGGAGGCCAAGATCGGCCTGTGGCGGGACACTGCGATAGTAGACGGACACGAAACTGATGACAGTTTCTTCGAAGTAGTCACCAATCGGAAACTTATTTCACAGGTTTGCACAGCGACCTGAATATTCTCTTCAATCTGGAATCACCATGCTGGAACTGAAGCATCTGAGAACAATCATCTCCATACATGAGCATGGAAGCCTGGTGATGGCTGCAGAGAAGATGTTTCTGACACAATCTGCATTGTCACATCAGATAAAGGAAAT
>JBBSPQ010000614.1:0-2025 GCA_038258585.1 Pseudomonadales bacterium | reverse complement strand
TGTTTTTCGACGATGCACGCACGGCATCGAAGATTCTGGACATCACGCTAACGGCCCGCGGCAAGACCGATGGTAAAGACATTCCCATGTGTGGAATCCCCTACCACGCGGCAGATCGTTATCTGGCCCGACTGGTTGAGGCTGGCGTCTCCGTAGCCGTCTGCGAACAGATCGGCGATCCCGCGACCAGCAAAGGGCCGGTCGAGCGTCAAGTCGTCCGCATCATCACGCCGGGCACTCTCAGCGATGAAGCACTGCTGAACGAACGTGCAGACAGTCTGCTGATGGCTATCACCGGAATCCATTTTGGTAATCCGGACAAAGGACGCTACGGATTGGCATGGCTGGATGTGAGTAGCGGACGATTCGTGCTAAGTGAAACAGATTCACTAGCGGGCCTGCTCGCCGAAATCGAACGCGTAAAACCTGCGGAGCTACTCTTGAATGAAGAAGTCAGTGCATTTCAGGCGCTGGAATCGCGCCAGGGATCGCGGCGACGTCCTATTTGGGAATTCGATCTCGACAGCAGCAAACGACTCCTTAATCAACATTTTGGCACGCGTGATCTGAACGGGTTTGGATGCGAGCTATTAGATCTGGCACTTCAGGCGGCAGGCTGTCTGCTTACTTACGCTCGAGACACCCAACGCTCTCAGCTGCCGTATATCCAAGGAATACAATTGGAGCATCCGAAGGACAGTTTGATTCTCGATGCGGCCAGTCGTCGTAACCTGGAATTGGACAAGAACCTCTCTGGCGGTACTGACAATACCCTGATGTCGGTATTAGAGTGCACGGCCACTGCGATGGGTGGACGTCTGCTGAGTCGATGGTTACACCGCCCATTACGCGATCGCGAACAACTGCGTCTGCGGCAACAGACAGTCGCGACCTTGACCGACCAGTATCGATTCGAGATTCTTCATCCCCTGCTGCACGAGATTGGTGACATTGAACGCATTCTCGCCCGTATCGGTTTGCGTTCGGCGCGACCCCGCGACCTTGCCCGGTTACGCGATGCACTCATGGCATTGCCACGCTTGCAATCATGTCTCAATGAAATTCTGCACCAGCAGGATTCACCCCGTTTGGGGCACTTGCAGACGCACATTTCCGAATACCCGGCACTGGCCGATCTGTTGTACAGAGCCATAAACGAAAACCCACCCGTGGTGATTCGAGAAGGTGGCGTACTCGCTGAAGGTTATGACAGTGAACTAGACGAACTGCGCAATCTCAGCAGCAATGCTGGCCAATTCCTCATCGATTTGGAAGTGAAAGAGAAGCAACGGACGGGTTTGAGCACACTGAAAGTTGGCTACAACCGGGTTCACGGCTACTTCATCGAAGTCAGCAAGTCACAAGCTGATTCCATGCCAGTAGACTATCAACGGCGTCAGACGCTGAAAAACGCCGAGCGCTTCATCACCCCCGAACTGAAGCTGTTCGAGGACAAGGTGTTGAGCGCTAACAGCAACGCACTGAGTCGCGAAAAAGCACTCTATGACGAGTTACTGGAAACCATCGCCGTCGATTTGAACGCCCTGCTCGCCAGCGCATCCGCTCTCGCAGAACTGGATGTTCTCAACAACTTTGCTGAGCGTGCGAGAACGCTGGACCTCTCCCAGCCGGAACTCACTGAGGAATGTGGCATCCATATCGACCAGGGCCGTCATCCTGTCGTCGAACGCGTCACGGAGAGCGTGTTTGTCGCCAACGACCTCGATCTGAATGAGTCTCGTCAAATGCTCATCATTACCGGTCCCAACATGGGCGGTAAGTCCACTTATATGCGGCAGGCAGCACTGATCGTGTTGTTGGCCTTCACAGGAAGTTTCGTTCCCGCACGCAATGCGCGCATAGGCCCAATCGATCGCATTTTCACCCGCATTGGTTCTTCCGACGACCTCGCCGGCGGCCGCTCCACATTCATGGTGGAGATGACGGAAACGGCCAACATCCTCCATAATGCCACACCCAACAGTCTGGTGCTCATGGATGAAGTCGGTCGTGGCACCAGCACCT
>JBBSPQ010000613.1:0-2038 GCA_038258585.1 Pseudomonadales bacterium | reverse complement strand
GGGTATTGATCCCCTGTGCGACCACTTCGCCATTTTTAACTTGCCGCGATATACACACACTCATTAACTCATCAATTGAATAGTCCGGGGGAGGGGTCATTTTTAATCACCAAGTGTTCACGTTAAATTTTGCTTGCCTATGATATAGTATTTCTAACCCTCTATTTAGGTTAATCTGAGTTTGGTTAATTTCTCCAAACTTTTGCTCAACCATTAAACATGCTAAAATGTCATTTAGTATGGTAACGTCCTTATAGACGACACATCATTAGAAATTCGACTACGTCTGGAATAGGAGCGATTGATGTCTGTAGTCAATGTACTAAAGCAGGCAGACATTTTTGATGAGTTGACCAACACTCAACTCGAACTTATTGGTTCAATCTGTGCGGAACGTCATTATCAAGCTGGCGATGTTATTTTTGAAGAAAACACACCCGGTGATGAATTATATGTGATTGCTTCCGGTGAAATTGAAATCACCGTTGATCCCTCTCTTGTTGGTAAAGAATCTGATGGTACTCTTCATACCCTTACGACATTGCGTCGTGGGCAATCCTTTGGTGAGGTTTCGCTGGTGGATGAAGGATTACGATCCGCAGGTGCGCGCTGTTCACAGCAGGATACCTATCTCGTGGTCATCCCGCGTGATAAGTTGATGTTGCTGTGCGATACCTATCCTCAACTGGGCTATCGTTTGATGCGTAATCTGGCGGCAGATCTGGCGATGAAAATCCGCCATACGGATTTGCAGGTGCGCGAACAACTGACCTGGACACATAGAGACTAACATTCTCACTTGATAATTTATTAGGGGTACAGCACAATCGAAATACTGATTGTGCTGTTTCGATTCTTCTAATTCTTTTCAAGTTCACTTGTATTTTGAGGCAAAACTGAGAATGCGCTATGCCAAATATTTTTTGATGGCTCTTGCATGGATAGTCTTTTTGTTGCCTATTTCTTCGCTTCAAGCGATTGATGCTGAAGAAATCCATCTACGTATTGCACATTTTTCACCCGATTCCGGACTAGTTGATGTCTATGTCAACGGTGAACGCGTGAGCGAACAACTGCAATTTGGTACAGTGAGCGGTTGGCTCACATTACCGTCAGAAGCGGTTTTTAATATCAGCGTGGTTGCTTCCGGCAATGCCGATCTTATCCTTATTGAGACCAGCCTGATCGCGCCAATGCAAAGTTGGAACACACTTTCATTAATTGGTTTGATGGCGACGGATACGCTTTCAATCCAGAATATACGCGAAGATCATGGCGAAATTTTACCGGGGGAAGCGCGTTTTGCGTTTTTTCATGCGGTACAGGGCACAGCACCGCTCGATATTTTGTTGAATGACACTGTGCTGTTTCAGCTTGTCGGCTATCCAGAAACCAACGGGACACACGCTGAAAACGACGGGTATGTTTCAGTAGATGTGGTTGCCAGTGACTACGAAGTTCGCATACAGGAAAATTTATCCGGTCAGCCTCCTGTTGAACCATTTGAATTGAGTGTTCTGCCCGACAGAGTATATTTTATCGCGCTGATTGGCACTGTGGACAATACGCAAGCGGTTGTAGTCAGTGATGCCCTTTCAGATGATGAACAGGATGATGAGGGTATATCTTCTGGCGGGGATGACGAATTCGCTCATATTCGCTTTGCCCATTTTTCCTCCGGCGCGGAAGATCTCGATTTTTATCTGGATGGTGAACGCTTAACATCTTCGGCGCTAAGTTTTACGACAATCAGCGCATTTTTTGCTGTTGCGCCGGGCGAACATAATTTATCCATTAAGCCAGCCAATCAACCTTATGCCAATTCGGTCGTGCCGGACTCCCAAATCACGCTTGGAGAGGGGAGTTGGACAACGCTTGCGGCGATTGGACTCATGGATAATGACACTTTTGCATTACAGGTGCTCAATGAGAATTTCTCGGATTTGGCGGACGGTGATGTCCGTCTCACTGTGATTCATGCTGTACCCGGCATTGGTGCGCTCAACATTACGGCGAATGGCATCCCCCTTATTAGCTT
>JBBSPQ010000612.1:0-2052 GCA_038258585.1 Pseudomonadales bacterium | reverse complement strand
CCCATGGATGGGTTCACGCCGTGTCCTGATTGCCAGTGCCCGATGCTGCGCTCGACATCGATACTACATTTCTGCCGAATATAAAATGTCTAACGACAGCTAAAATTGGCAGCGACCCAATTGGCTTGATCGTTGGCGCCACCCGAGGGGCCGGTGAAGATTGATTGTTGTGGGTAGGGGCATAGCGGGCGTTCGTTGTCGATTGAGTTGTTGGTGCTGTGCGTCGCTATTATGCTATCTGGCGCCTTGTTGTTTTCTACCCAATCCACAAGAGCAGGCAACTTGTCCCATGTGTTCGGGCCGGGACCACCGCCACAGTGACCCATTCCCGGCGCCAAGAACAGACGCGTGCTGTCTCCGGCTGCAGTAAACTCACCACCGAAGGTCGTGTCCACCATGTCATTGAAGTAATGAACGGTTGCTCTAGCGGACGAAAGGGAATCCGCCCAACCGTGATAGAGCAACAGCTTGCCATCGTGATCTTTCAGGAAGCGGCTCATGTCGGGATCAGTCGCATCCATGATCGATTGCATCATTGTTGCTTTACCTGCGCTCAAATCATTGATGTCGAACTCCAACCAAGAAAATTCCGGGAGTGCCGCATTTCTGCCGGGGACGTGAGTCGGGTTGGTCATGTCGGGAATCACCACGCCGGGGTCTTCTTCGTAGAAGAGGTAGTTCACGTGGTCGCCGGCTGGGCCGACCAGCATGGATGGCGCGTTGCGATTGCGGGCATTGGGGACGTAAAGATTGATCCATTCGAGTTCAGAACCGAATGTCTTGCCGGGATAAAGCACGGTGCCAGCGTCGTCGTAGGGGCCGCTGTAGAAATCGGCAATGGTTTGCACTTGAGCAGAGGTGAAACAACTGTCGCTTGCATTGCCATTGCTGCACATTAAATCAGACAGTTCGCGTTTCGGATCGAACTCGCAGCTTTGGGGATTACTCAGTAAACCGTCGGTGATACCGTCCTGTGAATCGCACTTTTGCAGTACGCGCTCGTTAAGGGTTTGCAGCAGTTTCACGCTGTCGAACGTGCCATCACCATCGGTGTCCACAGCCAGATTACCGGCGAAATCGTCTTTGAACATGCGCTGTAACCACCATACACCTGCGGCGTTCATCGCCTGATAGTAGTTCACTGGTGCACCAGCAACGATGCCGTCAAAGTCATTCGGGAAACGTTGGGCTTCCATCAAGCCCTGACGTCCGCCGGTGGAACAGCCCTCAAAATACGAGTAAGTGGGTTCACTGCGATAATAGTCTTCCACCAGCGCCTTACCCGCCATCACTGTCAGATGCACGGATCGGTAGCCAAAATCGATCTCAGCCTGCCGGTTGTTGAAACCAAACTGAGACCCTGGCTCAACAGCGCTGTCATGCCCTGTGTTGCTGTTGGCGACGGCGTAGCCTTCTGCTAGACGATGATCGGCGAAGTCCAGATCGCCATCTTTGCCGCCATCTCCCCATTGCAGAAAGCGGCCGTTCCAGTTGTCATGCAGCGGCAGTTGCACATGATATTGTGTCGAGGGCGAGATCAAACCACGGACGTAGCAATAGGCGGGCGTGCCGTTGTCTGCCGCCATAATACGGGCAGAGAGTATGGTGAGATCGCGAATTTCTGTCAGCGCTTCGCAGGCTTGGGTATCGGATGCAGATTGCGCCAGCGCCGAAGTGGATGCCAGAAGTGAGAAGCAGCCGAGAAACGCGAAAGCATGGGAACGTATTATTGTCATTCTGATGTCCTCATCAATTCGTAGCCGAGCGAAGAGCCCGCATGGGAAACTAGTATGCAGATAGTCTCTCATTCAATGCGCGAGGACAAGATGGCAGAAATCGAAGCTGGACGTTGAGCAAGAATGTCACAAGGAGGGGTTTGTCGTGATTAAGGTGACGAATACTTGAGAGAGTTACCTGAGCCGGGAACAGCAGACCTGCTCCCGGTTCAGTTCATAGTCATATTCATCGTAATCCCGTGTATCTAATTTTTCTTATGTAACGGTTCAAACAACTTTCGAACAGGATTACTCAGTGCGTGGCACGAAGCTAATT
>JBBSPQ010000611.1:0-2070 GCA_038258585.1 Pseudomonadales bacterium | reverse complement strand
CCTGCACATGGATGTGCGTCTTTTGGCGTCTCCAGAACCCCTTCATCCGAAAGCCAATGCGACCTACGGAGAACAGATTCTGGAAACGCCAATATGAAGCGAGATTAATCTACAAAGGCCCGCTCAATGACGTAGTGTTCTGTGCTGCCGTGGCGTGACTCTTTGAATCCCCATCCATCAAGCACGCTGCAAATATCCTTCAGCATGGCAGGACTGCCACACAGCATAAAACGATCATCCTCAATGTTGGGCTGTGGCAGACCAATATCGGTAAACAGCTTGCCATTATTCATAAGCTCAGTGATCCGTCCCTGATTTTCAAAAGGCTCGCGAGTCACTGTAGGGTAGTAAATTAGCTGATTCTTAATCTCCTCACCGAAGAACTCATTCTCAGGCAATTCCTTGGTGATCAGGTCCCGGTACGCCAGATCAATGACGCGACGAACACCGTGAATCAGAATCACTTTCTCGAAGCGCTCATATACGTCTGGATCTCGAATGATGCTCATGAAAGGCGCTAACCCCGTACCGGTCCCCAGCAAGTAAAGATTGCGACCAGGAAGCAAGTGGTCGGCAACTAGAGTGCCGGTTGGCTTGCTGCTGATCAGCAGCTCATCACCAATACTGATGTTCTGCAGGCGAGAGGTCAGAGGACCATCCTGAACCTTGATGCTGAAGAACTCGAGCTCTTCATCGTAGTTCGCGCTGGCAATACTGTAAGCACGCATCAGCGGACGCCCATCAACCTCCATCCCCACCATGACGAAGTGACCATTCTCGAAACGCAATGATTTGTCACGGGTAGTAGTGAAGCTAAATAAGGTTTCGTTCCAGTGATGAACACTGGTAACGCTTTGCTTTGACACTGCAGCCATGCTGGTTTCCTGTGTATGAACGTGAATAAAGGAGTCAGTGTGGTTGTCAGAGTCGGGGATCTGACTTGCCTGCATTCTAGCCCAGGACTACACTGCCCGAAAAACAGGTAATAAAAGTATAGTTAATCGATTTTTCAGATATAGGGTTGATACCCCGGAATTCGGAGCGGGACGATACAGCGCCTGTCGTTGAATTTCAAGACCGGAGACTGGACAAATGCACTACACCTTGCGTCAGATCGAGGTTTTCCTCGCCACCGCTCACTTTGAAAATGTGACACAGGCTGCGGTCAGCTTAGCCATGTCTCAGTCGGCAGCCAGTTCCGCACTCCAAGATCTGGAGCAGCGTTTTGACATGCAGCTATTCGACCGCGCAGGCAAACGTTTACAGCTCAATGAGCTGGGAAAGTCGCTGCGCCCAAGAGCTGAGGCATTGATGGCGCAGGCTAGGGAGTTCGAGCGCAGTCTCGCCCTGCATTCCGATATTGGTGAGATCAAGGTGGGTGCTACATTGACGATCGGCAATTACCTTGCCGTCGCAATCATGGCGAAGTTCATGCGGGAACACAGCGGCGCCAAGGTCAGCCTTACCGTGGAGAACACGGAGGCCATTGCGAGCCGGGTACGAAATTTCGACTTGGACATTGGCCTGATCGAAGGAGAACTCCAAGACCCGGTACTGGAAGTCATTCCGTGGCGCGACGACGAGTTAATGTTGTTCTGTGCACCTGCTCATCCCCTTGCCAGCAAAGGGGCGCTCAGCGATGCTGATTTGCTAAACGTGGAATGGATAGTGAGAGAAGCCGGTTCTGGGACCAGACAGGCATTCGACAGGGCGATGCACGGGCTTTTGCCCAATCTCAATCTGCGCCTGGAATTGCAGCACACCGAGGCCATTAAGCGTGCCGTGGAGGCCAATCTCGGTGTTGGTTGTCTGTCCGGTATTACCTTGCGTGAAGCCTTTTCACGAGGCTCTCTGGTCGAGTTGCGGGCACCCCACAGGGAATGGACCCGTAAGTTCTATTTCATCCTGCACCGACAGAAGTATCGCAGTGCAGGAATTAACAGCTGGCTAAGCCTTTGTCAGGAACACGATCACTAAGAGGTCTTCACACTTCTGCCCGATTCAGCAGTTCATGCAGCTGTGGAAACAGAGTCGGGTTGGCTACTAAAATGTGCTCATTGTGAAACATCT
>JBBSPQ010000610.1:0-2073 GCA_038258585.1 Pseudomonadales bacterium | reverse complement strand
TGATTTGCTCAACACCAAGTAAGTTGAATTCCACTTCTATGACTTGCTTTCTCTAATCTCTTACAGGTGCTTCAAACGCAGCACGATTATCACAGGCTTTTGTCTGCGAATTCCTCATTGACCAATTGTGTTGGTTGGCGATGTAAATTGCGTCTTAGTCGCCTCCAGAAACCACGTCGCATCGCACTTTCAAAGGAGCTGTGGTTAGATTTTGTTGTGAGCATGATAAAGTTCATGATTTGATACTTTTCTTGCATACTTAATTTGTCATCGGGGGTGACATCTTGTCACCCCCGCGTATAGTCGGCTACCTTTGCGGGTATGTCTGGAATAGAACCGTATTGACCATTACATCTACAAAATGATCCGGTTCATCCCAGCTAGGCGTATGGGCGGAATCTTCAAACCAGATCAATTCCTTGTGAGGCGCGTCCAAAAGAGCGAAATATTCTTCGAGTAGAGAATTGCTGGCGTTGATATCCCAGCGACCTTTAATGAAATACACTGGGATTTCTAGGTCAGTTGCTTGCGTCCGAAAGTCCAGATCATAAAGCTGTGGATAGACTGTCGTAAACGTTGTTGCCAGCCCCAACAACCAGTACACCTTATCCGGCAAGCCATATTCCTGCGCCGCTAACGAATCCAGAATCAGATTATGACCGGTACCTTCGCCGTGAGCGTGGGATTCCATATAGTCATTCACCACACCATTCATCGTGCCGAATCTACCAATAAGCGATCCGCTATCATAAGGAGGTGAACCATTACGGCGTAGTGCTTCGACCGTGTTTATACGATCCTGTGTTATAGCTTGCTCTATAGCAAACTCGTATATCAGGATGTCATTTTCGACCACATCGATCATTTGTCCGGTGGTGACAAGCGCATAAAATAATTCAGGGTGCTGTTGTACCAACCAGATACCGAGGATACTGCCCCATGACTCGCCAAACATATAGATTTTTTCCTCGTCAAAGCGTTCGCGCAGATAAAGCGTCAGCGCATAAGCATCATCTACATAGCGATCCGGTGTTAGTTCATCAAAAGCAACCGCGTTATAAGATTTACCTGTGCCGGGTTGATCCCAGTTGACGACAATAAAGTGTTCTTCGAGTTCTGCCAGATAGCGGCGAGTCATCACGAGTTCACTACCACCGGGACCTCCTGCTAGGAAGAGTAGTACTGGCAGGTCTTCACTGTATCCACGAATGGTCATCCATTGGTTACTGCCGTTGAGTTCGATGCTTTCCAGTGTGGCGATACTGCCAGGGATTACATTTCCTTGAACATCCCTGATAGAGGGTGTGGATGCAAACTGCTGGGAGAGGAAAATCGCCAATACTGCGACTAGAATCCAACCCACTGAGGCACTAATTATCAATGCAGGCGTTCGATTATAGCGGAACAGTAGAAAGATGATGCCCATATTGATGAGTGTGAGTGCTATGGCAAAAACCAGAGGAACGGAGGTCACGAAATAAAGCAAGAAAACTGGCAGTGCGCTGATTAGAGCGATTAGAATCACAATGGCGATAAGTAGACCCTTACCCAACCGATACAATACATTGTGATGTTTCTCAGGCTGCCGATCTTCGGCAATCAGTCTTGATTGATCTATTGGGATTGTATCAGTCATTTTCATAATCTCCGTTTGATAGTTTCAGGTTTAAAAATCAATGGTTTCAACTTGGAAGTATCCTTTAGTAATTACGCTGTTGTTCACGATGTTCATGAATTTGGCGTTCTATACGTACTAATCTCGGTAGCTGGTGAAAAAACCGCGTCGCGATGGATACAATCATAATGATAGGTTTCAATAAACCTTGCTTTCTTTGAGTGAAGGAGATATCGGCGACACATCTGATATTAGATGTAGATCTTCAATATTTTTAAGCAGTACGACAGCCATCACCAGATTAATCAGCGTAATGAGCATGAAAGGGATCATGAGTCCCAGACTGTCAGGTATTCCGGCACGATCCATATTGATTGCCATCGCGCTGACAGCCAGCCCTAACGTGACCGCTTTCAAGATGAATACCGAGGCTAACAAATAACCCCACGCACTGCGCC
>JBBSPQ010000609.1:0-2073 GCA_038258585.1 Pseudomonadales bacterium | reverse complement strand
TTGAATATGCTTGAGTACTCGACCTATACAGTCATCACTCCCGAGGGCTGCGCCACGATCCTGTGGAAGTCCGCCGAGTATGCCTCAGCAGCAGCGGAGGCAATGGGAGTGACGTCAAAACGTCTGGAAGAGCTTGGCATCGTTGACACCACGATCAGCGAGCCGCTGGGTGGTGCGCATCGAGATGTACCGGCGGTGGCCGCCAATATCAAGAATGCTCTGATTGAACAGGTCGATCGTCTTGGTAAATACAGTGCCGATGAGTTGGTTGAACGTCGCTATAACCGTCTCATGAGCTATGGTATTGCGGCAGGCTGACACGAACAGAGACTTCATTCGAAGTTCTCTTTCGAAACCCCAGCTCGGAAACTAGAATGACATTTTCCCCGCAGTCACTGTCTGACCAACTTGCCGGATTTCTGTCAGGAAATCTTGCAGGCAGGACGCTAATAGTGGCACTCAGCGGGGGACTGGACTCAACGGTACTGTTGCATGCCATCTGGCAGCTCCAGCGAACCACGCAACTGGCCACAAGCCAAACCTCCGGTTCATTTTTTCTCAAAGCAATTCACGTTAATCATGGGCTCAGTCCTTATGCTCTCGAGTGGGAGGCCTCCTGTCAGCATGTCTGTGATGATCTGCAAATTCCTCTTTATATTGAACGAATCAGCATCGATCTTAGTGCAGGTGCCAGCTTAGAAAATCTGGCCAGACAGAAGCGCTACGGCGTTTTCGAGCGCCAGCTTGGAACGAATGACTGCCTGCTTATGGCTCACCATCTGGATGACCAGGCGGAAACCTTTTTGATGCGGACACTACGCGGAGCCGGGCCAAGAGGACTCGCCGCGATTCCTGCGCAGAGAGCATTAGGCAATGGCATCCTCTTGCGGCCTCTGCTGGAGTTTTCTCGCGCGGAACTTGCCGCATACGCCCATGCCGAACGGTTGCAGTGGATCGAGGACGAGAGTAACGACTCAATTGCATTTGATCGCAATTATTGTCGCTTGAGTGTGTTGCCTTTGATCGAGCAACGCTGGCCCAATTACCGGGCCAACTGGCACCGCAGTGCGGCCTTGAGCGCAGAGTCTGAGGAACTGCTCAATGATCTGGCGGCGCTGGATTACCTCGCTGCCCAAACCACCACTGGAACCTCCTTGCAACAGTCCAAGCTGATCAAACTCTCGAAGCCGCGCCAGCGCAATCTGCTACGGCACTGGTTCGCCCTGATAGGCCTGACAGGACCGGGGTGGAATGTGGTGAATCAGATCGTAAAGGAATTGATTCCTGCCCCTGAAACTGCACGACCTGAGGTGCGATGGCAGGATAGAGACACTCGAGTCTGTGTGCGACGACACAACGCTGAAATCAGCATTCACATTGAATCCGGTCTTACCAGTGCCCATGCCAACGAGAATTATGAGTGGAATATCTCGCAGCCGTTATCGCTGCCTGAGAATGGCGTTCTGTTGGCCGTAAAACGATTGGGGCAAGGGCTAAATGTGCCCGCGAATACATCCTTGGTGGTGCGCTATCGTCATGGTGGCGAACAGTGTTGTCTGGCAGGACGAAAGACGCGCCCTTTGAAGAAGATCCTGCAGGAAGCAAACCTTGCGCCCTGGGTTCGCTCACGGTTGCCATTACTTTACCTGAATGACGTGCTGGTCTGTATTCCCGGTGTCGGTGTCTGCGAAGGATGGGCGGTGGCAGATGATGAAGAAGGCTGGAGTATTAGCTGGGATCCTTCTGCTTAAGTCAGCATCAAAGGTCCCAAAACCCTTGTTCTATAGCAGCCTGCGCCAGAATTTTGCGTTGTGGTTAAAGGTGGCTTCTGGTACTCTGTAGCCCCATCTCTAGGTGCTTGTTTAAAATGCTGTTTTAGTGTGTTTTAACCCCGTACTACTCTTATGTGATCTACTCGCTTACTACTCTGGATGGGGCGTTAATGACGCGATATATTTTTATTACCGGTGGTGTTGTATCTTCTCTCGGTAAAGGTATTACCTCTGCTTCTCTCGCGGCAATTCTTGAAGCCCGCGGACTCAACGTCACTATGCTCAAGCTGGATCCCTACAT
>JBBSPQ010000608.1:0-2078 GCA_038258585.1 Pseudomonadales bacterium | reverse complement strand
TACACCTACACCATTCAGGCCAGTAGCCTCCGGGACTTCGACAGAGCCCATTGGCGCACCTGTCTGCAGGTTGAAAGTGCGCACGATGTTGACATCGACTGCGTACAAGATATCGCCGTTGATTGCGCTCCCCAGCGGCTGATTCAAAACGAGGCCGTCGCGGGTCGCGCCAATCCACTTGGAGGTATGGACGCTGCCATCAGGGTTGATTAAGGAAACGAAGCCGTCATTCTCCTGCAGGTTCTGGGGGATGCCGTTGTTCATGGCAAGAATCAGATTTCGCGCTGGATCGAATGTACAGCTCTCAGCCGTGCGAAAACTTCCATAAACCTTCACGTTGCTGGATATTGGCATTTCGACGCCTGATTCGTTAACGGTACTCAGCGGGCCGCCAGCGGCGAAAGGCCTTTCGGTCTGCGCGTAGCTGGCTGTGCTTGCTGCCAGCGAGAGCATGCCGGTGACAATCAATTTTTTCATAGTTACATCTCCATGTTGTGAAAAATAAGCGTGTGATGATTTAATCCGGACAATCAGTTAACAACGGACTGATGATTGGCAAGAGACCCGCTTTTTAGTTGATATAGTTCAGAAGGTGAGTCAAAAAGCGCCGACTTGGAAACATTAGCCCAGAGGTTTCATCAGTGCTTTGGAATTGCGCTGGTAGTTGTACATCTTCTGTTTCTTTTCGGGCAGCTCGGCAATAACAATCGGAGTGAAGCCTTTTTCCAGAAACCAATGCGTCGTCTGTGTAGTTAACACGATCACTCTGGACAGGCCAAGTTTCTTCGCCTGAGATTCGAGAGCGCCAAGCAGGTGTTCGCCGCGGCCGCTGTCCTGGTAATTCTTATGCGTAGCAATGCAGGCGATCTCACCTGAGTCCGAGTCCAGCGGATACAACGCTGCACAAGCGATGATCATTCCCTCGCGTTCGACAACATAGAAGAAGTCAATTTCTGCTTCCAGAAGCTCTCTAGAGCGATGCACAAGAACGCCCGCGTCTTCAAGCGGTGTGATAAGTTCGAGTATGCCGCCAACATCTTCAATCGTCGCGGCGCGCAAATGCTCGAATGTATCTTTAGACACAAGAGTGCCGCTGCCGTCACGTGTGAACATTTCTTCGATAAGCGCGCCGTTGTGCTCGAAACTGATCAGATGGCTGCGATGCACATTGTGACGACAGGCCTTGATGGCTGCGGCGAGCGAGTAAGCGACACCATTAGCCCTATTGTCTTCGTTGGACTCAACGGCCGATAGCACATCCTGCGCAGAAGAAGGACTCAGCGTACTGACCATATTGCCACTGTTATCCATGATGCCGGATTGAGGGATAAACAGAATCAACTTTTCGGCATTCAAGGCAATGGCCGTTTCTGTCGCAACGTCCTCGGCAGACAAATTGAATACTTCGCCCGTTGGCGAGTAACCCAGGTTAGAAACAAGCACGATATTATTTCTGTCCAAGTGCTGCTGAATCGCCGTGGCGTTAACTTTTCTGACGCGCCCGGTCAGCGCGTGATCGACCCCGTCGAGCACGCCAAGCGGTTTTGCTGTGACGAAATTGCCCCGAGCCAATTTGATGTCCGCGCCATGCATGGGCGAGTTGGAGAGTCCCATCGAAAACAACGCTTCAACATCGATGCTCAGCGCGCCAATAATCTGTTTGATCAGTTGCAGACTGATGGCATCGGTAATGCGCAACCCTTTGTGGTAAGTCGATTCAATACCGGCCGATTCCAGAGACGCATTGATCTGAGGTCTGGAACCATGCACCAGCACCAGTTTCACCCCAAGACTGTGAAGCAGCGTAATGTCGTGCACGATGTTGTTGAAATTCTCGTGCGCGATTGCTTCACCGGGCAATAGTACAACGAACACTTTTTTGCGGTGCGCGTTGATGTAGCTCGAAGAGTGTCGGAACCAGTCAATATAATCGGGGAGATTTTTCATTGGGCAAATATAATCTATTCGGTGGGTGGAATGAATTATTTTTTGGTTTTGTGGTTGGGCTGTCCGGTTGGGGTGAAGGGCGGGTGACACGCCGTGAACCCATCCATGGGGGCTCGGCGCCGGCATCCCTG
>JBBSPQ010000607.1:0-2084 GCA_038258585.1 Pseudomonadales bacterium | reverse complement strand
GATGGCGCGGCAATATATTAATCGCGCCGAAAATTTGCGCGAGCGTGACATGCAGCGGGAGCAGGACTTTAACTGGTTTCTGAATCAGAAATGGGTTGGCATGGCGCTGTACAGCAATGGTTTTGCCAAAAACCTGAAAGGCTTGCAAGATCATTTGAATTATTTCCAAGAGCTCGGTGTCAACCTCGTTCACATCATGCCGATCATGCGCTGCCCCGATGGCAAGAGTGATGGTGGTTATGCGGTCAGTAATTTTCGCGAGATAGACCCGCGTGCGGGCACACTGGATGACATCAACAATCTTGCTGCCGAAATGCGCGAGCGCGACATGCTGCTAGTGCTCGATGTGGTGTTAAATCATACCTCGGACGAACACGAATGGGCGCACAAGGCTAGGGCAGGGTACGCCCCTTACACCGACTACTATTTCACCTTCGCCAATCGCAATGTGCCTGATATGTTCGAGAAGAGCATGCCGGAAGTGTTTCCGGAGACGGCACCCGGAAATTTCACCTGGAACGACGAGATGCAGCGCTGGGTAATGACGGTGTTCAACAACTATCAATGGGATCTCAACTACACCAATCCAGCCGTTTTCATCGAGATGCTCGATATTATTCTGTTCTGGGCCAATCAGGGCGCCGACATCCTGCGGCTGGACGCGGTGGCCTTTTTATGGAAAAAAATTGGCAGCACTTGTCAGAACGAACGCGAAGCGCATCTCATTCTGCAATTGCTCAAAGACTGCTGTCAGGTCACGGCGCCTGGCGTGCTTTTCATTGCCGAAGCAATCGTGGCGCCCGTCGAAGTCATCAAATATTTTGGTGAAGATGCTGTGATCGCCAAGGAATGTGAGATCGCCTATAACGCAACGTTTATGGCGTTGATGTGGGACGGCGTTGCAACGCGCAACGCCCGCCTATTGAATCAAGGCATCAAGAGCCTGCCGGTGAAACTAGACCGTGCCACATGGCTCAACTACATCCGCTGTCACGACGATATCGGGCTTGGCTTCGATGATAGAGATATTGTGCTGGCCGGCTATGAGCCCGCACGACACCGTCGTTTCCTTATTGATTTTTTCACCGGAGAATATGAAGGGTCTTATGCGCGCGGGCTGCCGTTTGGTCGGAACGACAAGACGGGCGACTCGCGCATCTCCGGCTCACTTGCCTCGCTGGTTGGCTTACAACACGCGACAGTGACGGGCGACGATCAGGGCGTGGATGAGGCGATCAAAGTCATTCTATTGCTGCACAGTCTTATCCTGTCCTTTGGTGGATTGCCGCTGTTGTATTATGGCGACGAGCTCGGCACCGTCAACGATGACACTTACAAATCAGACCCTGTAAAGATGGATGACTCGCGCTGGGTGCATCGTCCCCATATCGACTGGCAGCAAGCTGGAAATCGCAATGTACCTGGTACTACCGCTTACGAAATTTTCAGCGCACTCAAGAATATGATTGCCGTGCGCAAAGAGATCGATGCCTTTGCCGACTTCAATAACCGCGACGTCATGGATGTCGCCAACCCCCATCTGTTTGTGTTTGATCGCTACAACATTGGCAAATCGACCGACCGGGTGCTGGTGGTCTGCAATTTTGACAGAGTCCCGCAGCGGCTGGATCTGACTGAAATCCCAGGTTGGGGTCACGCCCGCCTCACTGATGCAGTGAGCGGACAACATCCGGAGCAGTATGATCAGACCATCGTTGTACCCAGCTTCAGTTTCTACTGGTTGCTGGAGAAGTAACTAGAGATGTAACAAGAGAGGTAACTGAAGAACTAATCACAGCCCGTCACACATCAGGCTTGCCATAGCGTGAAGGGATATGACATAAAGGCGGTCACTTCACCAATCGGCTATGACATAAAAATAAATTTTGAAGGACTGCCCCATGACAGTTTTATCCCTCTCCGTGTCGGTTGCACGGAACGTTCGATGCCTTGCGTTATTCTTCGTTTCTCTGCTTCTTTTAACCACGACGTTGACGGCTCAGGCCCAGATAGATGAAGACGTGCGCGCGGTAGAGAGCTCCATCGTCAAGATCTATACAACTGCCTCGGCACCCGACTACTTC
>JBBSPQ010000606.1:0-2125 GCA_038258585.1 Pseudomonadales bacterium | reverse complement strand
GCGGTTATATCCCATTTGCAATGACGACAGAAGAAGCGAGGGGAAACAATGACCCACGGCCGCCGATCAGTGCACTGTATAAAGGATACGAGGATTATTTAATGCAGTACGAAGCCGCGACAGACAAATTGATTCAACAAGGGTTTCTGTTACCAGAATTCAAGGAAACCTACCTGGAGATGGCGCGACGCAATATCTCTGCTTTCCAGTAGCGAATCGCAGCAAAAGAGAATCCGCAACATAACGAAAACTAGCTCAGTTCCGATTCAAACTCGATGGCAGACCCAGATGCCACAACGTTCTTTCCCGCGAGCTTGGCGTCGTACATGGCGCCATCAGCGCGGGATATCCATTCACTTGGCGTGTTCGGCGTCTGGTATTGCGCCACACCGAGAGAAACCGTCACCGCGGCGCTGACATTGCGAGCGTCTGCAACTATAAGTCGACGAATATCATCGGCCAACTTCAAGGCAGTGGCCAAATCAGCATCACTAGCCAAAACAATGAACTCATCGCCGCCGTAACGATAGAGATTGTCGGTGACTCGTATCCGCGATGATATTGTTGTTGCCACCATTTTCAACACCTCGTCACCCGCCAAGTGTCCGTCCCGGTCGTTGATCTGCTTGAAGTTATCCAGATCCAGAATAATCAGCGACATGGGGTTGCTGACACGTTGATAAGACGCCACCAATAGCTCAAGTCTGGCATGCAAGGCGCGACGATTGCCGGCTCCCGTCAACGCATCTTCAGTGGATAATTTAAGCAGCAAATCCCGCTGCCGATTTCGTTGACTCGCAAACACGTAGGCAAACAACATGCAGCCCAGCAGGGAAGCTATGAAGGTTGTGAATTCGAACACCGGCACAATAGGAAACAACTCAAAGGACACCATCACGACAGAAACCGTCGTCAACAGCAACGCTCGACGTGCCGTTGTCAGCAAGTAAGTCATAATCACTACCGGATAAAAAAAATAAATGTCACGAGCTCCCAGCATGTAGACATTGAGGGTCATTCCAGCCAGTGCCAGTGCCGCGAGGCAAAACCCGGCGTAGTCGATACGACGGGTTTGATATACGTGCCAGAACGTCAAGGCTGTGCCAATGAATCCGATTGCATCGACGGCCGCCACTATCAGTTCTCCGTTGATCAACCGCAAAAGCGCGAACGGGAAAAGACCCAGCATGCAGATAGCACACAGCAGTAGAATGATTGTCTCTTCAGGTGATCTCTTTATCATTTATTTTTCTCTCTCAAGTGATGGACGACCAACTGAAACAGATACATGTCATAGCTGGCGCCCCCGATTCCATTGAGCAACAAGACAGTTCACGCCCTGACCGCCATGACGATTCAGGCTCGCGACGAATACTTGCCCCTATGGAGGGTGTACACTCGCCCTACATGAGTTCTCATCAAAAAACCTTCTTTCTAGCGCTGCGTAACTTCAACTTTCGCGTTTGGACCAGCGGATCACTGGTGTCCAACATCGGCACTTGGATGCAACGTGTTGCGCAGGACTGGCTGGTGCTCACCACACTCACCAGTCACGATGCGACCTCTGTTGGATTTGTCACCGCCCTGCAATTCGGCCCCCAGATTCTGCTGCTGCCCATCACCGGTTATACGGCCGATCGCGTGGACAAACGCAAACTCATTGCCGCCACTCAAGCGGTTCAAGCTGTGCTTGCCCTAGGCTTGGGGATACTGACCATTACCGATCTGGTCGAGCTGTGGCAAGTCTACATTTTCGCGGGTCTGCTCGGCTGTGCGACGGCATTCGACGCGCCGGCAAGACAGTCCTTTGTTGGAGACCTGGTGAAAGAGGAACACCTTTCCAATGCCGTCGCATTAAACTCTGCCTCGTTCAATGCATCGCGCATGATTGGACCTGCGATCGCCGGCTGGCTGATAGTGATTGTTGGCAGTGGCTGGGTATTTATTGTCAATGCAGCCTCGTTTGCAGCGGTGCTTGTTTCCCTGCGTTACATGCGAATCGGTGAACTGCGCCCCCGCAACAAACCGGATCATCAGTACGGTACACTGCTCGATGGGTTTCGATACGTGTGGCAGCGCGCCGATCTAAAAATTATTCTATGTATGTATGCCATCACCGGCGCGC
>JBBSPQ010000605.1:0-2131 GCA_038258585.1 Pseudomonadales bacterium | reverse complement strand
GCCTGCGCGGCACTGGTCAAACCTGGCGGACATCTGTTTTTCTCCACCATCAATCGCAACCCTAAAGCCTATGTGTTTGCCATTTTGGGGGCCGAATACGTGCTGAATCTGCTGCCCAAGGGTACCCATGATTACGGCAAATTCATCCGGCCGTCAGAACTGGCAGCCTGGTGTAGACAAGCGGATCTCGATGCAGGCGAATTGATTGGTATGGGCTATAACCTCATCAGCAAGCGTTACTCGCTGCAGAAAGACATCGACGTCAATTATCTTACTCACCACACCCGTCCCGAACTGACTGAGAGCTGATATTGTCATGTCCCAACGCTTCCCGACTGTCGTCAGTAATGTCCTATTTGATCTGGACGGCACCTTAGTAGATACCGCTGCCGATTTTGCAGCAGTGCTCGACATCATGACCGACGCCGCCGTGCGTCCACAGGTGGCAATTGAGGCCGTGCACCGGACAGTCTCCAGTGGCGCGCGCGCACTCGTTGAATTAGCGTTCGAGATCGATAATGCCCATCCCGACTTCAAGGCATTGTTCGAAAATTTACTCGCGTTATATGGCGAACAAATTGAAAACACTCGCTCATCTCTGTATCCCGGCATTGCCGAACTTTTGAGTCTGCTCGAAAAACACGGAATCAAATGGGGAGTGGTAACCAACAAACCAGAACGATTCAGCATTCCTCTGCTTCGCAAGCTCGGCTTACTGGAACGTTGCCAGACATTGATTTGTCCTGATCATGTGACCTACCCCAAACCACATCCAGAACCTTTGTTGCTCGCATGCACTCAGCTAAGTTGTTTACCTGAAACGGGTATCTATGTCGGTGATCACCCACGCGACATTACAGCGGGACAAGAAGCTGGCATGTTCACGATAGCCGCTGCTTATGGTTACCTGCCAGTAACCCCACCTGTTGCAAGCTGGGGTGCTGATATCGTCGTCACCGCGGCGGAACAAATCACCCAGTTACTGACAACCAACTTGAAAATTTAAGACCGGAATTTAAGAAACACACACCTGATTTCTGAACGACCTGCGATGGAAAATCCAATGACAAATCCGATCGAAAACATGAGAGAGAGCTATTCCGCAAATCCCGAGCTACTCAAAGACAAAACCATTCTCGTCACTGGCGCAGGTGACGGCATAGGCCGCGCCGCCGCGATGACGTACGCCAAACACGGTGCCACGGTCATTCTGCTCGGCAGGACTGTAGCGAAACTGGAAAGCGTCTACGACGAGATCACCGCACTGGGCGCTCCGGAAGCCATCATTCACCCGCTGGATCTGCAAAATGCCGGAGACGAAGATTACCGCGTGCTCGGAGAAACCATCGTGGAGCAGTTCGGACATCTGGATGGGCTTTTGCACAATGCCGCCGTATTAGGCCCACGCACACCCATTCAGTTCTACCCAGTCGACTCTTGGTTGCAAGTCATGCAAGTCAATGTAAACGCTGCATTCATGCTTACCAAGGCGCTGTTACCGGCTCTGACCGCAGCGATTGAAGCGAGTATCGTCTTCACCTCCTCCAGCGTTGGGCGCCAAGGTCGGGCCTACTGGGGCGGCTATTCTGTCAGCAAGTTCGCCGTGGAGGGTCTAATGCAGGTCCTGTCCGACGAACTCCGTCAGACCAGCTCCGTGCGAGTCAACAGCATTGACCCTGGCGCAACTCGCACCAACATGCGGAAGGACGCATACCCCGCTGAAGATCCTGATACCCTGCCGGACCCAATGGCCAAAATGGCCCTGTATTTATATCTTATGGGGCAGGACAGCAGGTCAGTGCAAGGGCAGGCCCTGAAAGCCTGACGCCTGAAATCCCACATCATTCCACGATCAAAGCGTCAGAGAACCGTCTTTCTATATTCAAACGAAAGTGGCAAAAGGACAAAGTTTGCCGCTTCCGCCGGAAAAGCGGCAATGGAACGTCTGCTAAGGACTGCTCAGAACTCACCCAAAAAGCAACTTATCTTGTTGTTTTACTTATAAAATATCCATCACAATAGCTCTTGGCACGATACTCGCTTAGCACCCGTGTCAGCATCAATTACGATGCCACTCGCGATCTGCGGACAAAGGAGCTAAAACTTCATGGCAACGCCACTGCAAACCTCG
>JBBSPQ010000604.1:0-2132 GCA_038258585.1 Pseudomonadales bacterium | reverse complement strand
CCTTGTTCCGCTAGAAATTCTCGCATGTGCGGCCTAGCCTTCTCACTCAGCAAAGTGGAGACCTGGTCGCTCCAGCGAATCCCATGTCCGCCGCCGGTGCGCTGACGATAGTATTCCTGTATCTGAGCATCATATTCGGCAATCCGTTGTGCATCGCCTTCATCGCTGTAGACGTCCTCTTTGAGCACGATCTCCAGCGGCAGGCGTGGTTTGCATTCTGGGTCCTGATCGGGATACCCCAGACACAAGCCGAAAACAGGATAGACGCCGACTGGCAATTGCAATAAGTCGCTTATCTCGCGAGGATGATTGCGAATCCCTCCGATGTAACAGATACCCAGACCCGCCGACTCTGCTGCAACCACGACATTCTGAGCCATCAATGCAACGTCCACCGTGGCAATAATGAAGTGCTCGGTGTAGTCACCGGAGAATGGCTTGTCATATTGCACGCAGCAATTGCCCGGACGCTTGAGATCCGCGCATAAGACAAGAAACTCAGCCGCCGCCACGATATGAGCTTGATTTCCGGCAAGACCGGCTATCTTTTTGCGATTTTCAGCATCGCGAATTTGAATCACCGTCGCACCTTGTAGAAAGCTGGAAGTGGCGGCAGCCTGCCCCGCCCTCAGCAGCTCTCGAAGTAGCTCATCATCGATGGGACGATCCGTGAATTTGCGAATGCTACGATGAGATAAAAGTTGATCAATAACCGGGTTCAAGGATGAGCCTCCGTGTTTGTTTTGGAGCGAGAATGGCGTAATTACTTCAGAATGGAATCTAGAAACTGCGGCACTACATCATTAGCGACAGTCGTCTCGGCATTGAACAGTACCACCATGGCGATGTCCAACTCAGGCACTAACACTACCTCCGTACGAAATCCCCGCACGCCACCTCCATGGTGAATGACACGATGGCCCGCATAGTCGAAGATGCGCCAGCCGATGCCATACCAAGCTTTCTCAAGTCGAGGCCAGCGATTGAAGTAACTCCCACGAGCTGTTTCAACGATCGGCGTTTGCTGCTCCGCCAACAGATCCAGTGGCAGGACATCGGGGAAGGCCCCCAGATTTGCCTGAGCCCATAAAATCATGTCTTCGATACTGGCATTGACTCCCGCTGCGGGCCCTACTGAGTAATAGGCGGGATTGGTCTTTACTGTTCGCCAAGTCTTGCCGCCGAACTGATGCGGGGAGCTAAAGTCGACATTGGTAGCATACCCTTCCAATCCTACTGAAGCGGTTTTCATCCCAAGCGGGGTGAAAATGCGTTCCTGAACGTATTGTTCATAACTCTCATTAGCAGAGACCTGCACAATGTCGGATACCAGTGAGAACACGACGTTCTGATAACCGTAACACTGCCCTGGCGAACATACGGTCGGTATGTCTTTAAATTTCTGCTGAATTTTTTCGTACAAGACGCCGTCATCAAGCATATTGGAATAGGCGTGAGGCATCAGTCCTGTGCTGTGGCTGACTATATTTTTTAACGTTATTGTTCTGGAGGCAGGGCCAGTTCCAATCACGTATTGTGGTAATACGGATGTAATGGGGGTATCCCATTGCTGCAGATGATCATGAACAAGCTTAGCACTGACCGCGCCAGCGAATGTCTTGGAAACAGAAGCTATTCGAAAAATAGTTTGTCTGTCGATGGGATCGGTTTCGTTTAGGGTCCGCACACCCCAAGTCTCAACATCGAGTATGCCTTGAGATGTCACCACGGCCATCGCCGCGCCGGGAATACCATTTTCACTGATTTGGTTACCCAACCATGCGCTGTAGGCGGAAAAGTCAGGAGGAACAGGTTGCAGAGAAATTGATTCAAAGCCACCCACGTTGGAACTCAGGAGTGAGGTGCTGATCTCTGCTGGTGCGGGTTGAGCATGTAGTGTCGTCGACGTCAGAAATACCAAGGCCACAGAGGCGGTTAGATGACTGATTGCTCTCGCGACTGAAGACAAAAAAAGACACCCCGAAAGCGGATAATTAGAATTGTGGATGGCGCGAAAAATAGCATGTTACGAGGGAATTGCAAACCGCGGGGCAAACTATACTTCGTAGGTCGCATTGGCTGTTGAGGGTATAAATTCTGGAGACGCCAAAAAGCGCACATCCATGTGCAGG
>JBBSPQ010000603.1:0-2137 GCA_038258585.1 Pseudomonadales bacterium | reverse complement strand
TACTATTAGCAAGATCGACATACCAAAACCACAATTCGGAGATGGCTACTGGCGCATAGAATCACGCGGTTTATCATCCTGCATGTGGGACTCGGTGGGTATCTCCCATTCAACAGAAGTCGTCGGCGGTACGATTTCCCTGCCGCCTATCAGCCCAAGAGCCCTGTTGTTTCTGAAATGGTCTTTCGGCCCCGCTAGCAAGCAGGTTGAATTGAAGCAGGTCAGCACCGAGGGAGGCATCCTGTCTCAACAAAACTATACTAGACAGTAATTGCTACTGAGTGCTATGTCGCACACGGCATAGCACTTCTCTCATCAATTTATTCAGACTCTACTGATTTCGCTGTTCCCAAAACTGGTCGCATAAAAAGCTCACGACTAGCAAGCGGCTTGTCACCAAGATGTACCTGCAACGCCAACCTAGTCATGCGTCTTGCTGCTTTCGCCAACAGTTTTTCCGACATATCCAGATTCCGCAGCGCTTGAATTTCTCTACCGCTAAAGAGCGCCTGATTTGAAACCCGCATTTCCGGCGTAGCCAGTACCCGCTCAAAGCCGCCATCAGTTCGAAACAAATAAGTGCCTTCTTGATCGATGTCCGCACCACTATTGAAATCAGTTTCCAGATTGATGCCATATCCAAGAGCATCCAATAAGTCGAGTTCAAACGCCCGAAGCACCTGCTGGACGTCTCTCTCGCTCTGCAACCCGATAATGGCCTGCTGATACGAGTTGTACAGTGGAACGTGCCCTTCGTTGAAAAGCAGCAGCCTGACCAGAAGTTCGTTCATGTAAAGGGCACTGAACAGACGAGTCCCGTGCAACGAAAATGCGTTCACGCTGCCCTCAATGGCGCTGAGACTCTTGAGTTCAGATTTGCCGACCATACTGATCAGCAGTGGTTGGAAGGGCTGTAAAAGTGCCTTTGTACGGGATTTGGGACGTCGAGCCCCTTTGGCGATTGCACGAACGCGCCCATAGTCGAGGCAGAAAAGATCGACCAGCAGACTCGTATTCTGGAAAGGTTGCGCGTGAAGCACATACGCAGGCTGCAGCTCAACCCGAGATTTCATTCAGCCGACTCCAGCAAGAGCATTCTTGAGTGCTGTGAAACACTCAATCCTGATGATAACCAAGGCTGTGCAACGCTCGCTCGTCATCAGCCCAGCCGCTCTTAACCTTAACCCAAAGGTTGAGCATCACTTTGGATTCAAATACCTTTTCCATGTCAATGCGTGCCGAACTGCCGATCAGTTTCAAACGATCGCCATTCTTGCCGATGATAATCTGCTTCTGACTCTCTTTATCAACCAGAATCAAGCCATGGATGTGTAACACACCACCCTGCTGAGAGTACTTCTCGATCTCAACGGTAACTTCATAGGGAAGTTCATCGCCAAGCTGGCGCGTAATTTTCTCGCGAATTATTTCAGCTGAGAGAAATCTTGAGCTCCGATCTGTCACTTGATCCTCAGGAAACAGGAAGGGGCCAACTGGAAGATACTTCTGAACGCAGCTCTCGACAGTATCCATGTTGTGGCCACCGAGAACTGACAAAGGAATGACTTCAGCAAAATCCCGCCGCTTTGAAAGTTTTTCAATATGTGGCAGCAACCGATCTCTGGATTCAATCAGGTCACACTTGTTGATTAGAAGGAGTACCGGTGCCTTTACTTTCCTCAGCGCCTCAAGAACCATCTCATCTTCTTCATTGAAGATTAAACGCTCCACCACAAACAACACTACATCCACGTCATCTAAGGCACTTGTCGCTGTACTGTTCATTACGCGATTAATCGCCTTGCGTTGATTCTTGTGAATGCCAGGGGTATCGACGTAGACGAATTGATACTCGCCCAACGTCTTGATGCCTGTGATGCGGTGCCGAGTCGTCTGGGGTTTGCGCGACGTAATGCTGATCTTCTGCTTTAGCAAATGATTGAGCAGGGTTGATTTGCCAACGTTGGGCCGACCAACGATGGCAATAAATCCGCATTTTTGTTCAGCCATACTGATTTGATCCTGCTGCATTACAATCCTGTCACTTCATTCCACAAAAATTTAAAGGTTCCCTAATAGCTGCAGCGCTTTCTTTGCCGCCTGCTGTTCGGCCAGTCGCCTATTGCTACCCTCCCCT
>JBBSPQ010000602.1:0-2140 GCA_038258585.1 Pseudomonadales bacterium | reverse complement strand
CCGTGGTGGCTCTTAATTCTGGTCGGCGGTATTATGCCACTAATCCTGATTCTGGGCAGTGTGTACGGTATCTCGAACCGAATCACCATCCCAATTCTGGTGATTTCCGCCCTGATATTTGGTGCTATGTGGTTGTGGATGCACGCCAACGCCGGTGCAACTGGCGATGAATGGTGGCAGGATGATAGTGCTTCAGGTTGGCGGGGTTACTAAAGTGAGGTTGCTCAACCGTACAAACACAATATAGAACTGATTTTGGGGTAAATAGACATGACTCATGACGAAGGAAACGTTGAATCGAGACTGTCGGATGCTTTCAAAACACATATTCTTTTGATCGCTGATGAGGATGCTATTCGGCGTTATCTACGTATCATACTCAAAGACCAGGGTTTTGATGTACATGAAGCGAAAACGGCTAAAGACGGGCTTACTCAAATGGATGTGTGCCATGCCGATGTTATTTTACTCGATTTTCCATTGCCGGATAGTAACGATATCAGTCTGATCTCTGACATACTCAAGATCAGCCATGTTCTAATTCTCGTTCTTTCTAGTCAGGATGATGCAGAACGGAAGATCAAAATGCTTGATGCGGGTGCGGAAGATTACATTGTTAAGCCTTTCATCACTGGGGAACTTCTGGCACGGATACGTGTTGCATTGCGTCGGAATCGCAGGATAGATCACGTTGACGCTTTTAGAAGTGATGATCTTGAAGTCGATTTTATCCGGCGTATGGTCACAGTCAACAAGAAAATAGTTGATCTGACAATGACAGAGTATGAACTACTTCGATTTTTGATTATTCACCCTGATGAACCTGTTACACATCAACAACTGTGGCAGGCTATTCGTCATGACATAGAGGCATTTGAAGCTCATACCGTGCGTGTGCATCTCAGCAATCTACGCCGCAAGTTAGAGCTAGATCCAGCAAATCCCAAGCACATCCTTACTGAAGTCGGTATAGGCTATCGTTTTCAAACCGAAAGAGCCATCTCACAGATTTAGAATCCAATTTAACAATCCTTTGCCGAAAGCTGACATTCACTAGCTTTTATTGATGATACTGAGGAATTCAATTATGTCACGTTTCAATCTGGGCAGAATGCTGGTTGGTAAACCACTTCACACCGAAGAACTGCCCCATCAGGCGATCAGCCGTCCAATCGGGTTAGCCGTTTTCGCGTCCGATGCACTTTCATCTACTGCGTATGCCACACAAGAGATGCTGATTATTTTGTCCTTAGCAGGTGGGAGTGCCGCCTTATTTGGTTTATCTATTCCACTCGCCATTGCTATTGCTGTTTTACTGACGATTGTTACGATCTCTTATCGTCAAACGATTTATGCCTATCCCAATGGCGGTGGGGCATATATCGTAGCTCGTGATAACCTGGGTGAACTTCCAGCACAAATTGCGGGGGCGGCATTGCTCACTGATTACATTTTGACGGTCGCTGTCAGTATCTCTGCTGGTGTCGAACAAATCACCTCCGGTTTTCAAGGACTGCTTCCCTTTAAAGTTGAAATTGCCGTTGGTGTCATCATCTTGATGACCGTTGTGAATCTACGTGGTGTGAAAGAAAGTGGACGTATTTTCGCCATACCCACCTACTTTTTTCTTATCATGATGTTCCTGACGCTCAGTATCGGTTTTTTTCGCTATTTCGCTGGTAATCTGGGTATGGTCACTGGCGTAGAATCCATTCATCACGCTACTGTAGCCCCCCTCACTTTATTTCTTATCCTACGCGCGTTTTCAAGTGGATGTACTGCACTTACCGGTATTGAAGCCATTTCTAACGGCATTACCGCGTTTAAAGAACCACGAAGCCACAACGCTGCAATAACCTTGATGTGGATGAGTGGCATCCTGATAACCTTGTTTTTAGGGATTACCTTCCTTGGACACCAGATAAGTGTTCAACCCAGTGAAGTTGAGACGGTTATCTCGCAAATGGGGCGTACGATATTTGGTGATGGCAATTTTTTCTGGTATCTGCTACTGGCTGGTACCGCCCTGATTTTGTTGATGGCGGCTAATACCAGCTATGCGGACTTTCCCCGTCTGGCGGCACTTCATGCAGGTGATGGCTTTTTACCGCGCCAATTAACCTATCGAGGCAGCCGTCTG
>JBBSPQ010000601.1:0-2140 GCA_038258585.1 Pseudomonadales bacterium | reverse complement strand
AGCATCCTGAATGTATCGCGCGCGCTGTGCCCTAATGCCAAAACCACATAACGACTGTGAATTCTTTCACCGTTATCCAACACCACAGTTTCGATGCGACCGCCTCTCAGTACAACATCACTTACTCGAGTCTGGAATCTTACCTCGCCTCCGAGTGCCTTGATTTCCTCACGCATGGCAGAGACGACACCAGTCAGCCGGAACGTGCCGATGTGCGGTTTGTTGACGTACATGATTTCATCCGGCGCCCCGGCTCGCACAAATTCGTGCATGACTTTACGACCATAGAACTTCGGATCCTTGATCTGACTGTAGAGCTTTCCATCCGAAAACAAACCCGCGCCGCCCTCACCAAATTGAACATTTGATTCCGGCGTCAGGACGTTATTGCGCCAAAGAGCCCATGTGTCTTTTGTGCGTTGTCGCACGTCCGTGCCGCGCTCCAGCACAATCGGTTTGAAGCCCATCTGGGCAAGTGTCAGCGCGGCAAAAAGACCGCACGGGCCGAAACCAATAATAATGGGTCGTTCTTCGATGTTCGCAGGAGCAACTGCGACAGGGCGATAGGTGGTATCAGGCGCAACTCTGACATGGCGATCGTCAGCAAGTCTTTGCAGGAGTTCAGCTTCATTGCGCACTTCCATATCCACGATGTATACAAAGGTAATTTCACTGTTCTTCTTGCGCGCGTCGTAACTGCGTTTGAAAACAGTAAAAGTCAGCAAGTCCGAATCGGCGATTGCCAGACGGCTAAGTATTGCAGCGCGCAACGTTTCAGGCGGGTGCCCAAGAGGGAGAGTCAATTCGTTAATTCGTATCATGGCAGGTTCTTGGCCGGTGACCCCGGCAAAGGGAAAAACCGCATTGTACCCTGTACCCGTGCGGGCATAAATAGGAGCTGGCCTGCCAGCGAATAATTGAGGGCAACCTGCTATGCTTCGCCCCTTCTCTGATTGAATACAGGCAAATTCATGGCCCGCTCCAAAAGCAGCAACCGCTGGCTGGAAGAACACGTCAACGATCCCTATGTAAAGAAAGCCCAGATCGACGGCTATCGCTCTCGCGCCAGCTACAAGCTGCTGGAACTGATCGAAAAAGACAAACTCGTGCGTCCCGGCATGCTGGTGCTGGATCTCGGGTCCACGCCGGGTGGCTGGTCGCAGGTCGTCGCGCCAGTGCTAGGCAAGAAAGGAAAGCTTATTGCCTCAGACATTCTGCCCATGGATGCGATCGCCGACGTCGAATTTATTCAGGGAGATTTTACAGAAGAAGCAGTTTTCGATCAGATCATGACGGCCCTTGCCGGCGCTCAGGCCGACTTCGTTATGTCAGACATGGCACCGAACATCAGTGGCGTCGACGCCGCGGATCAGGCTTCTTCGATGTATCTGGTGGAACTGGCCTTGGACATGGCGCGACAAGTTCTTAAGCCCGGCGGCAACTTCGTCGCCAAAGTTTTTCATGGTGAAGGACATGAGCAGTATCTGAAGGACGTCCGCACCAGTTTCGACAAAGTCGTGATCCGAAAACCGGATGCGTCACGGCCACGCTCCAGAGAAGTTTATGTCGTCGGGAAGGGTTTTAAAGCCTGATATCGAAAGGAGCGTTACTTCTTCGGTGCCTTTTTCCTGCGCTCCTGCAATTTCAGAAAGATCGCCAATTCGGATTCTGCCCAGGCTTTTGCCTCTGCCTCAGTGGCAAACCCACTCTGCTGTTTTGACACGGCCTCGCGCTTGGCCGTGACGCGTCTGACTATCTCGGCAGTCCATCCGGATGCTGCATCGGAAGCGTCTTCAGCCAGCCGGTATGTGTATTTTTTGGAGTTGCTCATCTGAAGGCCTGCTCCCTTACGGGTCATTAGAGTTTCAATTTTTAGCGTATTTTGGTTTAGCGGCGTACTTATACATCAGCAGCGTCACGCTCGCCAGCACAGACTTAGTCACGGGCCTGTCGCAACAATGTTGCGAACCGCATCGAACGCCTTTCGTTTCCCTAGTAAATCCTGTTTACTGTCCTCCTCGCAGCGCATAGAAGCACGGATATGCAAAACGCCAGCAAGTACAAACCTTCGACAGCGATCGCCGTTGTGGTTGCCAACATGGTTGGTACCGGTGTCTTTACCAGCATCGGTTTTCAGATT
>JBBSPQ010000600.1:0-2142 GCA_038258585.1 Pseudomonadales bacterium | reverse complement strand
TGAGTGCCATCCGTCGTGACAGTCTCATCGACGAACAACCGCGCATCATCGCCGTGGATGAGGTTTATCGCTTGATGCGTCATCCCTCGCTATTGGATTTCCTAATCGAAGCCGCGAAGACCTTCCGCACGAGACGCAAAAAACTCATTTGTATCGATCAGTAGATACACTACTCACCATAAGTTGTGGCGGGTTCTTCTGCCCGGCTTTGCATTCTTCCGTGCTACGCCACCGAGTATAACGTCCATAAGGCTTTTTACCAGCATAGTCTGTCCGCCAACGTCCCTTACCGAACTGATAAGCATAGCGTTCCTGAAGGGCTTTCCAGGTGTAATCAGGGAATGCTTTGAGGATTTCCCACTGATCTACATCACCCTCAACCATAGCCTTGAGTTTATCCAGCGCATCATCTTCCCAGAAGTAACCTGTGCTCTTATGCGTGGCATTTTCGGACACGGTGGAACCATCGCGCCAATGCACAGTGACGGTTTTAGTGTGACGGGTGATTTTTGTCAGATGGATGTGGCTGGCAAATGCTTCAAACAGACTACGCCGTTCCTGACGTGGTACATCATCCCAATGAGCGATGACAGTTTCGAGTACGGGTTTTGCCTCCACCAGATTGATATGCTTTTTCTCGCCAGACTTCAAGCGCAACAACTCCACCTGAAGTGATTCAATCTCAAGCTCCAACGCTTTGTAACGTGCTTCCGCCCGTTCGACCATCTCAGGATGTGATAGGGTGGTCAGGCTGTTGATGATATTGTCTTTTGAGGTATGTGCCTGCCTGATCGCCGCTTCCAGTCGCCGAACTTCGGCATGGTCGCCGTGATCGATGCTGGCGAGTGCGGTTTGCCACACATCTTCGTCGATGGTTGTCGCCTTCAGCCGTTCCAGCAACATCTTGTCCACAATTTCATCCACGATGAATGCCCGGATGTTCCAGATATTTGAGCGATTTTGGCTGTAATCATACAACTGGTACTGATATTTCTTTGCCCAGGTGTTCCAGACCGTTGCCAATCGGTGTCGCGGATCGTGTTCCAGATCATCGGTATAAAGCAGATTAGAGTAGGTCGGTGGTTCTTCGGGACGATCTGCTTTGTTGTGACGGATCCACGGGCGATAAGGCACATGCTGTTCATTCGGCTCACCATAGAAGTCTACGGGTGAGATGCGGTTGAAGGCATACATGAAGAGATCGTTGGGAATGATGGCTTCGTGGTTATGCCATTGAACAATCACCTGCTGGTGAATCCAATGCCCGATGTATGCTACGTTGACGAGCAAGTGTTGAAAGCCAGATTTGGAAGGTGTGAGCATCCCCGTGATACGTGAACGTCGTCTCAGATGGTCGGTAGTCTTGAAGCCTGCCGGAACCATATCAGGCGTGAGGTCGGGGAAGTAAGGTCCTTCTGCCTCGATCTGCTCCCATGTTTTGCTCAGATTGCCCTCATTGGCGTGGAAAAGCTCGAAGTACGCCAGCACGATGTCCGCATACAGATCGAAGCGATGGTACTTGCGCCAGTCAGGATTACGACTGCCATCTGGCAATGTTTCGCGCATATCCACCATGAAACCCGGTGTGATTTTGCGACCTGCCCACATGCCCCGTTCCTTGCGCCAATGACGACTCTTTACCAACCGTCCACGCACATGATACTCGATGAAATCAGCAGCGCGTTGGGCGTGGTCACGGAACATCTGCATATGATAACGACCCTGATTAGGGTGGGCGAAGTCATACACAAAGCTAGGGGTCAAAACCTGCACGTTATTACGCTTGCAAGCGTCGATGAAGATATTTGTCTCAATCTGGGTGAGGTCACGGAAGAAACGATCTACATCTTGAGCCGCCACCAGTCCGATTTCACTGTTCTCAATCTGGCGATAGAGTAGGGACATACCCGGACGTTCGCTGATTTTCTTCTGACCGCTGATACCAGCATCCATGTCGATCATGTTGATCTGTTCACGTTGCCAGCCTTGCGCCATCAGGTGTTCGACCATATCCACCGTCTGGAGCGTTGTTGAGATATTCCCTATCTGACCTTCTGAGGATTGGCGGTAGTAAACCGATACAGGTTTACCCAGCGGGAGAGGTTGGGCTTTATACGGATCAATCGACGCGGTTTCAGGGCG
>JBBSPQ010000599.1:0-2146 GCA_038258585.1 Pseudomonadales bacterium | reverse complement strand
TCGGCAAACCAGGCGGCAGCGCGGTCTCGTTCCAGGAGGCTCATGTGTTCGTGAAAAACACCGGCTTGCAGGCCATGCTTTTGCAGCAGTATTTTTGATATGGAAACCGCAGTCTCGGCTGTTGCGCAAATCAGGAGTACTTTGTGCGGGGATAGATCTTGTAGTTTATCGGAAAGCCAGTTAATACGGGTCTCGCTTCTGTCATCGTCGAGTGCAGCAGGAATGAAATGACGCTGGGGAAACCCGCGGATCGTCGCACGCATGTTCCTGAACAACATGCGGCCAGTGCCATGTTGATCAATCAAACGGTCGATGAGATGTCGTCTAAGTGTGCGTGCATCCTCATTAGCGGCATTGATGGCTACTATGTCGATGGCGTCGCTCGCATCAATGAGCGAACGTAATCGCGCGAGATCATCTTCAGCCATTGCCTGATTATCGAGCAGTAGATTCACAAGCTCGACAGTCCCGGCATGGTGCTTCTCCTCGGCTAAATAGCTTTCGAGTGAGTGGAACCGCGCCGGGTCGAGCAGTCGTAAGCGGGCAAAATGCCCGGCCGTGCCAAATTGCTCGGGTGTGGCTGTTAATAACAAGACTGAATCTGACTGGTTTGCTAAGGTTTCGATTTGCCGATACTCCCGGCTGCTCTCGCTCGGTGTCCACTCAAGATGGTGTGCCTCATCGACGACCAATATATCCCAATCGCACATGGCAATTAACGGGGCGATGTCATCGCGGCAGGCAAACTGCAATCCGCATAACACGAGGGGAAATTGATCAAAATAGTTTTCAAGAGGTACCGACTCTTCAGGACCGTCGACTGCCCCGTCGGTATTTGAAAAATACTGTTCATCGATTAAGGTGAAGCGCAAATTAAAGCGCCGGAGCAATTCAACGAGCCACTGGTGCAGTAGTGGTTCGGGAACGATAATTAATGCACGGTGTATTTTTCCGGTCAGTATCAGGCGGTGCAGAATTAAACCCGCTTCAATGGTTTTACCGAGGCCCACTTCATCGGCGAGCAGAACACGCGGGGCGGTTCTCATTGATACTTCATTGGCAATATACATTTGATGAGGAATCAGACTGACACGTGGTCCGTGTAAGCCAAAGCTTGCTGATGTTTGTTGTGTGGAAAGGTGTCGGAGCGTTGCCGCGCGCAGTTCAAACCATTTGTTGCCGTCAATTTTCCCCGCAAACAGTTTGTCTTGGGGTAAATTGAAATTGATTTCAGCAGACAGTTCACATTCGTGCATGGTGGTAGTTTCGCCACTGTCTCGAATGCCGTGGTAGCGCACTGTGCCGCTGACCTGCTCTATTTTGGTGATTGACAGGTACCAACCATCGATACTTTTAATTGAATCACCGACATCAAATTCAACACGTGTCAGCAGGGCAGTTTTTTTTGCATACGTGCGTGTTTCAGCGGCGGCTGGAAAATCCATTTGAACCGTGCGAAAGGCGACAGATTGGACGATGCCCAACCCGAGTGCGGCATCGTTATCACTCACCCAGCGCTGGCCGGGAGTAAAATCATGCATAGTGTTCATTCATCTTCTTGTAAGAGGTCAGAGATTGTTTGGCTCCCAAGCACGAAAATCGGCTTCGTAGAGGTGGTAGGTAGTGCGTTGCATGCCCAGCCATTACATTTCTATGCAGGGCGATTTTCTTGGTTTAAATAAGGGCTAATACCGCAAACGTTTACGTCATTTCTGGCTCATTGGTGAATACAGAAGTGGTCCCCGATTCTTGGACATCTCGCTAAGTGAAATTTCTGCCTGTCATTATGCTACCTTCTTGACTTCTGGCGCCGCACCATAGACCGCATCGGGCGTCCGTCGGTTCAATGCTTGGTGGCGGCGTTCCGTATTGTAGAATCGAAAATAGTGAGTGAGTCCCATACGCAGAGCCGCTGGGGTTTCATAGGCGTGGAGATACACGTCCTCGTATTTCACGCTGCGCCACAGGCGTTCGACGACGACATTCTCGACCCATCGCCCTTTTCCATCCATACTTATTTGGACGCCATGGATTGTGAGCATCCTTGTGAACGCTTCGCTGGTATATTGGGCCCCCTGGTCCGTATTGAACATTTCCGGGATTCCGTAACGTTCTAGAGATTCTTCGAGGGCCTCTAAGCAGGACT
>JBBSPQ010000598.1:0-2176 GCA_038258585.1 Pseudomonadales bacterium | reverse complement strand
TTGGGTGGAGGTGCCTTGAGCTCATCGCGCGACAGAGTCGTTATTGGCGACGCGGATTTGGCAGTCAGAATGCTTGCATCTACCAGACCTTCGGCAATTTCACGAAGGGCGATTACAGTAGGCTTGTCATTGTCGATTGGAACCAACGGATCTTTGCCGCCAGTCTGAATCTGACGAGCTCTCTTGCTGGAAATCATCACCAGCTGAAAACGATTGTCGACCTTGTCCAGACAATCTTCTACGGTAATACGGGCCATAAAAACACCTGTTTGCGGGTGTCTGAGATGAGTCAGACGTTAAAGAGACCGGCGATTCTACTAAAACTGAGCCGTGAATGCATAATTTATTCTTTTGTATAGTGCTATTTGTAGCAGTTTGAGACTTTTTTTAAGCCCCATTCAAGGTCATTCAAGGCTTTTCGAGCAAAGCCTGCAACAAACTCGTGTTGTTCTTGTGCTGTTGCTCACGTTCGAGTCTGGAGGCGCGGATGATTGCCTTAAGATCCAGCAAAGCAGAATCGAAGCTATCGTTGATAACAAGATAGTCAGCTTCGTCATAATGGGAAATTTCTGCCGCCGCTTCGCGCATGCGCGTCTCAATGGTTTCGACGTCGTCCTGAGCGCGGCTGGTCAGGCGATCGCGCAAGCAACCGAGAGAAGGCGGAAGAATGAAAATACTCTTGTTTGACGATACGTGATCCCGTACCTGTGCGGCTCCCTGCCAGTCGATCTCAAGAATTACATCAACGCCGGTGTCCAGCTGTGACTGAACCCAGTCACGTGAGGTGCCGTACAGATTACCAAAGACTTCGGCTGATTCCAGAAAAGCATTCTGGCTCTGCATCGCCTTGAATTCGTCTTTGTTGACGAAGTGGTAATTCACGCCGTCAATTTCCCCAGGGCGTTTTGCTCTGGTGGTATGGGAGACCGAAACACACAGCAAAGGATCGAGCCGATCTTTCAATAACGCATTCACAAGACTGGTTTTCCCTGCCCCGGATGGAGCGGAAATGGTGTACAGGGTACCTCTGGCCATAGGTCGTGTTCCGTCAATTCAATCGATTGCTGCACTATACCATCAACGTCAAGATTTGCAGGGCGGATCAGTCCCGCAAATTGTCAAAATGCTCGTTCGCGAAACCAGAGATTACAGACCCATTTCTCACCATTTTTTACGGGCAAACCAGCATGAACGCTGTTGGGGTGCAGCGTTGCAGTATCCTTGCAACAGTTGTGAAAAAGCAGCATACGACCCTTGCGGGCATCAACGCCAAGCTGCAATTTCGGAAACACCGTGCCACCGCTGCCAACTACGTCATTGAGGTAGAGCAGGCAGGTCAGTACCCGCTGACCTCCGCGCTGCAGACACTCTTTCCCGCCCGGCGTATCCGGATTCCAGCCATCATAATGAGGAGCGTAGCCCTGACTGTTAGTGTAATGAACGAGTTGCAGCGGTTCGGTGTGAGCCAGCGGCAGGCCGACGAGGGCACAAATGCGTTCTGTCAGCACAGCGATCACCACATCGTGACGTTGCGGTACCCAAGCAATCGTACCTGAGCGACCAGTGCGCTCAATGGCACCACTTTCGGCGACCGTTTCGGCCGGCTGAAGAGAGCTCTTGCCCGCTTGGATGAGATGGTCAATCTCCTTGTCGCTAAGAAAGTTCTCGAAGGCGCACACCAATGGTTCATCACTTATCGGGATGCTGCCTTTGTAGTGGGTTCGTGCCGGCAGGGTCATGTTATGCCCTCGTCCTCAAGATTTTCGACAAAGGAGGCACCATAACAATTGCGACGCGCACTGTCATTAAGAGTGGGCGTTACAGGGGTGCACTAGGAAGAGCGTTTGCGTGCCCGGCTGGTTGCTTCTGCCTGCAAAGGATTGTCCGGCCAGGGATGTCTCGGATAGCGTCCGCGCAGATCCTTGCGCACGTCAAAGTAGGAGTTGGCCCAGAAACCGGCCAAGTCGCGTGTCACTTGTACAGGGCGCCGAGCGGGCGAAAGCAGATGCAGTAGGACAGTGACTCTGCCGTTCACAAGAGTCGGGGTATCAGTCTGGCCGAACATCTCCTGTAACTTTACCGCGAGAATTGGTTCCGCCTGACTGTAATCAACGGCGATGTGGCTGCCACTCGGGACTGCAATGTGAGTAGGCGCGAGGGTCGCAAGCTGTTGTTG
>JBBSPQ010000597.1:0-2187 GCA_038258585.1 Pseudomonadales bacterium | reverse complement strand
TTAATGGTGATGGCTTACTTGACCGCTCACCCGGCATGGTTTCCAACTTTGAATAATGGGGAACTTGCGGCACTCTATTTCGTGGTATTTCTCGCGATTTTCTCACAAGGAGCGGGTCGCATCAGTTTGGATGCGATGATTTTCGGTAAGCGCTGACATAGCGGGAATACGAGTGCCTGTACTAGAGAGCTGGCAATGGTTCCGGTTCGATGCGGGCGATACGGAGATTGCCCCACGCAAATGCCAGAGTCATAAATGGGCTGATGATGCAAAACAGAGCCCACGGCGCGTAGCTGAATGTGGCTACGCCGAGCACTCCCGCATGAAAGGCTCCGCAGGTATTCCAAGGCACCAGCACGGACGTCACCGTGCCGCTGTCTTCGAGTGTTCGACTCAGATTCTGCGGCGCCAAACCTTGATTCTTGTAGGCCTTGATAAACATACGGCCGGGGACCACGACTGACAGATATTGGTCGGAAGCAGAGACGTTCGTCAGCAGACAAGTTCCGACAGTCGCACTTACCAACCCGCCAGTACTTCGCACCCGGCTGATCAACACACTCGTAATCTTGTGCAGGAAGCCCGATGCTTCCATCGCGCCGCCAAATGCCATTGCCGAAATAATCAACCAGATCGTGTTGAGCATCCCGGCCATGCCCCCGGATTGTAGCAATTCGTCCAGCACAGGATTGTTAGTCTGTAACGCGACGTCTCCGTAGACCGCTTGCATGACTACCTGATAAGGCCCTCCAAATTCTGAACTCAGCTCTAGTAATAATGAGTATTGCAGGATCACCGCGCTGGCAGCACCAATCACGGTACCCACAAACAGAGAAGGCAACGCGGCAACGCGCTTTACGATAAGCCAGATGACGACGGCGGGAACAGCTAGCAGGAACGGGCTGAGATTGAAGCGGCTGTCAAGAATGGCCTGCGTCTCTGCCGTGGTGCTTTCCTGTGCGTCAGGCGTTCCTAGCAGAAATCCAATGACGAGATACACCAGCAATGCCAGCGTGATAGAAGGAACGCTGGTCAGACTCAGATAGCGGATGTGGGTGAACAGATCTACGCCTGTCACGCCAGAAGCTAGATTGGTGGTATCGGACAGCGGCGACATCTTGTCGCCGAAGTAGGCCCCAGAAATAATGGCACCTGCCACCAGTCCGGGATTGAAACCGAGCGTATAACCGATGCTCATCAGCGCAACGCCGAGCGTCGCCGATGTCGACCACGAGCTTCCTATCACCACCGAGGCGATACACGTCAACAGACAGCAACTGAAAATAAAGATAGAAGGATTGAATATTTGCAGGCCGTAATAAATCATGGTTGGCACCACGCCACCGATCAACCAGGTGCCGACCAGCGCACCGACCATCAGCAGAATCAAAATCGCCGGCGTTGCTGCACGAATGTTCTCCAGCATTGCCTCCTGAATGTCGTGCCAGCGCACGCCCATCAGCATGCTGATAGCTGAAGCCAGCGCCGCTGCCACCATCAGTGCCGTCTGGTTGGCACCCGAAAGAGAGTCATCACCATAAATCGCAACGTTGAGAGCAAGCAATGCAAACAGGGCCACCAACGGTGTCAATGCAATCCACAAGGGCCGGTCGACATGTTCGGCTGCAGCTATAGTCGCCGGGTCCTGTGTCACATTCTCCTGCATGCGTTTTCTCCTCAATGTACGAACAAAACACGGATACTAACGCGTCCTGTCAGGCAATAAAACGTCATTTTGCATCGAGAAACCTATTCCAGATTCGAGCGTGAAAAGGCTATCATCGGGATAATTCCCTTTTCCTGTACGCACTAAGGAGCCGCCAGTAATGCCACATGTTTTCTCCACCCGTCTCTTGCCCGTCGCCTTCGTCACTGCTCTCGCGGCGAGTTTTGCGCCCATGTTGGTCAATGCTGATGCAATACAGCAGACCAAAGGCGACTTCGAAGACAAGTTTCGGCAACTGAGCGAATCGTTGCCCGATCCTTCCATTTGGCGTAACGCGTCTGGTCAACCAGGCTCCGCGTATTGGCAGCAGAAAGTCGACTACCGTATCACTGCCACGCTGAATGAAGCCAATCGTCGCCTGACAGGTTCAGAGCGAATCACTTATCAGAATAATTCTCCGGATTCGCTTAGCTATTTATGGTTGCAGCTGGACCAGAATATTTTCCGCAAGGATTCGATAG
>JBBSPQ010000596.1:0-2196 GCA_038258585.1 Pseudomonadales bacterium | reverse complement strand
GGATGAGGGCAGTTTGATTCTCTTTCAGAATACGGTTACGAATACGTCCACGGTTCTTCTTGATGTTGAGACTCGTGAGACCACTTCTGTTGGGGGTGGTAAGGGAGCTTACATCAGACAAGGTTCTAACGAAGGATTGATTGTGCTCACCGGGCAGAAGCGTTACATGACAAACGGGGTGATCTGGTTGAGTATGCTCGTCACGTTGAGCGGCCAAGTCGTAGAGTTTTATTCACTGGATCCGAGCCACGGACCCTGCATGAGAATTGCCGATATCCTTCGACCCGGCGAGTCCTCAGAGATGCTACGGCAATCACTGAAAGACTGCGTCGTCGTAGCAAATTAATTGTGTTCAGCACCGACAACGTCCTATGACAGAAAAAGGAGAAGTAATGCCAAGCGTAGTACTGGAAGGAAAATCACTCGCACAAAAAACCGAACTGGAATTGGCCGCTAGAGTTGCAGCGCTAAAGAAGGCGAACAACGGCGCAACCCCCATTCTGGCGACCATCCTCGTTGGCGATGATCCGGCATCGACCACCTACGTCAAGATGAAAGGTAATGCCTGCGAGCGAATTGGAATGGGATCACTGCGGGTGGAGATGCCGGGCAACACGACGACAGAAGAGCTGCGCAATAAAATCAAAGAACTGAACGATGACCCGAATGTTCATGGCATTCTCCTCCAGCATCCTGTTCCCGAGAAGATCGATGAGAGAGCCTGCTTCGACACAATTGATGTTTCTAAAGACGTCGACGGTGTGACCTGTTTCGGTTTCGGCAGAATGGCGATGGGTGTAGAGGCATACGTATCTGCGACACCAAAAGGAATTATGCGCTTGCTCGAAGCCTATGACATCTCTGTTGCGGGAAAACACGCAGTGGTGATTGGACGAAGTCCAATTCTGGGGAAACCGATAGCGGCAATGCTGTTGAATGCCGATGCAACAGTAACAATTTGTCATTCAAAAACAAGGAATTTGCCAGCACTTGTTAAACAGGCCGACGTGGTTGTGGCTACTGTGGGGCGTCCGGAATACATCAAAGCCGAGTGGATCAAGGACGGTGCAATCGTGATTGATGCCGGCTATCATCCAGGGAGAAAAGGCGATGTGGAGCTAGGGCCGTTGGTAGATCGGGTCCAAGCCTATACGCCTGTACCCGGCGGGGTAGGTCCAATGACCATAAATACCTTGATCTATCAAACTCTGGAAGCGGCTGAGAAAAAATTGGCCATTTAATTGTCTGAGCATACTCATATGAGCGAAAAATCTGCAACCGAAAAACCCACGCCAGAGGAGACCTCTGTTTGGCGCCGAAGTCTGGCAAGTCAGGCCAACAACAGAGCCTGGGCGCTTTCCGAAACTCTTTCACGGACAGCGGAAGAAGACGAAGAAATGTTGCAGGCCGCACACACCGCAATGTATCTCTGGAAGAGTGTGGGCAACGCAAAGAATGATGCGCATGCAGCGCAGTTGGTCGCACACGTCTATGCGTCGTTAGGAATTGGTTCTCCGGCAACTTACTATCTGGCGAAATCACAGTCAGTGTTTTTTGGTGATGAGGGAGATCCATGGGAGTTGGCACTGGCGCACGCGGTGGCAGCAAATGTAGCTGCGGCTAACAAGGACGGCAAATCACATGAGGAACACTATGTTGAGGCGGCAGCCCTAATCGAAGCGCTGCCTGATCCTGAGGATCGAAGTATATTGAACGCGACGCTTAGAGTAGTGCCGGTGCCAGAGAATATTCAGCAATCAGCCAAATAATAAGTACTTCTGACACCTTCGGGTCTACTTGCTGGACAGGATTCCTCGTACGGCAGGCTCCAAACCAGTAAGTCCCCACTCACGTCCTTCCGCTAAAGAGTCTTCAAGACTCTTACCATTCTGGTGATTCTCAGTGATCGCGCGAAGCGCCCCAACGCGGTTGCTGCTGGCGCAGTGAACTAGTAACGGCTGGCCATCAAGGCGGCTGAGCAGCTGATCTAATGATTTCGCATTCTCGTCGCTCAGACCCTCAGTGCCAGCGACAGGTATTGAGTGATATTCCATTCCCAGAGATTTGACGTAGGCGCCTTCGTCCCAGTCCTGCTCAGAGCTTGGACGCAAGTTAACGATGTGCTTCACGCCGGATTTCGCCAATAATTGCAGTTGTTCTTCGGTGGGTTGACCGCTGGCAAAGACGTTTTCTGCT
>JBBSPQ010000595.1:0-2217 GCA_038258585.1 Pseudomonadales bacterium | reverse complement strand
AGCGAAAGGCCAAACCTTGCAGAGCATCGGCAGCAAGACTTGCAGTAGCCTCATTGAAGGCAATATGCACTGTGGGTTTCCCGCGGCGCAGGTCGTCGTCGTCCATGGCTGGTAGGTCGTCATGAATCAGGGAGTAGCAATGAATCATCTCAACGGCGCAGGCAGCGGTGTCGGCGCTGGCAAGCGAAGCGCCAAAAGCCTGAGCACTGGCATACGCCAGCACGGGACGAACCCGCTTTCCGCCCTGCAGGCAGGCATATTCCATGGCAGTGCGCAGGTTGGGGGTCAGTTGCGGCAATGCAGCCAAGTGAAGAGCCAAGCTTATCTGCACGCGTCGCTGACATTGTTCCATGAAATCGTTTAGGTCTAAAGCGGCGCTGGTCATTCTGGGGCATCGCTGTCTGCATCAAAATCGATGGGTTCGGGATTACCGTTTTCGGCAATGAGAATTTGTACTTTTTGCTCTGCTTTTTGGAGTGCGCTCTGGCATTCACGAGTGAGTTTGATACCTTTTTCAAAGGCTTGAAGAGATTCTTCCAGGCTCAGTTCGCCATCTTCCATAGCAGAAACTAGGTCTTCCAGTGCGGAGAGCGATTCCTCGAAATTGAATACAGTGTCTTTCTTCTTGCTCATTACTGGCATTCCGGGTTGTATGGGGCGCTAGTTGCCTGAGTACAGTGGGAGGCGGCAATTATCGATTTTCTGTCCCGCAATAGCAACGCTCGCAACCGCCGGGTTTACCCGGCCCGAACACGATCTGCACATTGTGCGGTACCCGGAACTGTCATATTACGGTTATATACTCGGCCGCGACAAAGCAGGCTACTTGAGCATTCATTAGTTAATATACAGACACACAGTTAATGCGGATTCAGCTGCAATATGAGGATAATCTACGGAGTATCAGGGGAGGGGTCAGGGCATTCATCGCGCGCCAAGGAGATGACAGCCCACCTTCTGGGTCGTTGTCATGAGGTGAAGCTGGTCAGTTACAATCGAGGGTTCCGGAGTCTGCGTGAAAACTTCGACTGTATGGAGATAAGCGGTCTGCATATTGTCAGTGTGGACAACAAAGTCTCTATACTCAAAACACTGATTCACAACGTAAGCATTCTGCCTGCCTGTATTCGGAGTGTTCGGAAGTTGCGCACCCTGTTTTCTGAGTTCCAACCCGACTGTGTGATCAGTGATTTCGAGCCGATGACGGCCTATCTGGCCAGCGTGCGAAAAATCCCCCTGATCAGTCTGGATAATCAGCATCGCATGCGTTACATGCACTTCGAAGTTCCTGCACGGCTGCGGCTGGATCAATGGATTACACAGATGGTAATTCGGCTAATGGTGCCGCGCCCAGATGTGTCCCTAGCCACCACCTTCTTTCAAGACAAGGTAAAAAATACCAGAACTTTTCTGTTTCCTCCCATTCTGCGAAAAGAAATCGGTGCTGTGACGCCTTCACACGGCGACTATCACTTGGTTTACCTGACCAGTGGCTATGACACACTTTTGTGTGCTCTGCGCCAGTTGTCGCACGAACGGTTTGTGGTCTATGGTTATGACAAGGCAGAGCAGGACGGCAATCTTGAGTTCAAAACTTACAGCTCAAGCGGATTTCTCAATGATCTTGCCGGATGTCGTTCTGTGATGGCAACGGCCGGATTCACTCTGATAAGTGAGGCGATGTATCTCCAAAAACCCTACCTCGCCTTTCCGATGCACGGCCAATTTGAACAGCAACTCAATGGTTTGTGTCTGGAACAGTTGGGCTATGGCACAAATGCGCTGGCAGCAGACGTGACGACGCTACGCGAATTTCTTGCGCGTCTGCCGGAGTTTGCTGCAGCGCTGCAACATTACGAGAATGGGTTTAGCACAAATCCCGCCGCTGTCACGAATGCAGCCATATGTGAGCGTCTTGATAAACTACTGGCCGATGATGGGATGGAACTCAGGCAATTTCATACTGCACGGGCACAATAGCCATCGGGTCTCCTGTTATACATTGACCCGCCACAGGTCAGGCAGTAATCTAGCCAGCGCTTGCCGGGGCTGTCTTGTCGTTGTCATCTATAGTCTCCCAAGTATTTATCGCGCCTAGTGTTGCCCGCTCCTGATTGACAGAATTGGAATTACGTCGCATGGATATTAAAAATAAATTTTTTGAGTTAGATCAGAAGGATATGCGTATAGTCTACGGCTTCGTCCTGACGCTTTTCT
>JBBSPQ010000594.1:0-2222 GCA_038258585.1 Pseudomonadales bacterium | reverse complement strand
CAGTTACGCGCCTTCACCGAAGAGGGTGAGTTTCTTCTACCACAACAGACTGCCGAAGTGTTCGGTGACGATCACCCGTTTCTGGAACTGATTGGGGAAGATCTTGAGCGTCTTTGTCGGCACGAGGATGGAGGTGATCTCACTCTACTTGGCTGGAAAAAGAATTCTGATAACATCACTTTCGCGACCGAAAACGGCTCTCATGCCGGGCTCACCCATGGCGAAACCACGGCATTCAGCTTACTGCCTCAGGATGCACCGTTGGCAAAGAACGACCGTGGCTACTATCGGCCAACTGAATTGCGTGAGGCTGCGTTGCGGCATCTGGGACGATTGTCCGACGAGCCGGAAGATAGTTCATTGGATACGTATTCAGATAAAAAAAAAGTCTCCGCAGGTCCAGTACCGCTGGCAACACCTTTAGAATCATGACGTACAACATCCACAGTGGCGTGGGGTTAGATGGAAAGCTGGCGGTAGAACGCATCGCCAGAGTGATTGCAAGAATCAACCCTGATGTAGTCGCGCTGCAGGAAATAGATGTTGGAAAACATCGCAGTGGACGGGTCGATCAGGCCGAGTTGATTGCACGGCATCTGGAAATGGATTTCCATTTCCATCCAGCCATGCATGTGGAAGACGAGAAGTACGGCGATGCCATTCTGACGCACCACCCTCTCAGAATGATCAAAGCGGAGGCCCTGCCAGGACAGTTCCTGTCAAATCGCAAGCCGAATACAAAAAGTAATCGGGAACCACGCGGCGCGATCTGGGCTGTCGTCGAGTTCAACGGAATCAATGTCAATATAATCAACACGCATCTAGGGTTGTCGCTGCAGGAGCGCAAGGTTCAGATTGAAGAGTTAATGGGAAAGAACTGGCTCGGACATCCCGATTGTAAAGGACCAGTAATTCTATGTGGCGATTTCAACGCCATCGCCTCATCAAGTATCTGTCGTCGTCTTAGTAGAGAGTTGCTTGATGTGCAAAAGCATCTGCCCGGACATCGCCCTAAAGCGACCTTCTACAGCCGAATGCCGGTAGCCCGAATCGATCATATTTTTGTGAGTAAGGATATTCAAGTCACCGCGATTGAGGTGCCGCGCAATCAAATGACTTTGGTGGCGTCTGATCACCTGCCATTGGTAGCTGATGTCCAGATCAGTTAGAGAATTCACGAGAATTTATAAGAAATCATAAAAAATTACAGGCGGATGAAGTAGGGCAGCGCGAGTAGCACGACCCCGATTAACACCATAAGAAATATGTTCGCCACGAAATAGGGAAAAACCATGAGGGCGAGCCCAGCGATAAGTGCCACTGTATTGCTCTGTTTCTTGCCGTAAACGAAATAGCCCATCCCTATGGAGCCGAACAGAACTGACCATAGCATTGCTGACGTACTATTCATCGCTGATGTCCTCTCGTCAGTGGAGTTAGCATGCCTTCCAAGCCGTTTAATTTGACTTCGTACATCAGCGCCAATTGGCGTCCGAGTTTGCTATTGGGAAAGCCCTGTTTGTGGAACCAGACCAGATAAGGTTCGGGCAGGTCGAGCAGTTTACGCCCCTGATATTTGCCAAATGGCATGATCTGATTGATCGCTTCGAGTAAATCCTGTTCATTCATTGTGTCTAATAACTTTTAAAAGTTTCTGTCTCTCTGCTTTTCAACGCGTTGGCAGCGCGTTCCACTTCCTGTTTGTCTTCGTCCAGCTTCATTGTTTGTGCTACCCGCTTTAACGCCAGTCTACTATGACGAAGGGCGGCGCCGTATATCTGGATGTCGTCAACCAAAGACAGAGAGTGTAGTGCCTTTTGCAGGCGCACGGATACCTCCACGGCGTAGGCGCCATCTCTGGCAATGGCGGTGAAAGCATCGTCGAACATATCTGCGACTGAAATCATGGGAACGGCAACTCGATCATATCGTGGCTGTTCAAATTTTTTATTTTCAACTGGTTGCCCCCAGCACACAAACAATCTTACCAGGGTTCCAATTACCTGAATCGCAGTGCCGGGATCATTTACGGCGGGAGACAGGGCTCGTCCAGCAATTTCAGCAAGCACTATGAGTCCGAATCTCGGGTCTTCGTCAAAGTGACGATTATGATGAACGAAGAATGCGTCTTGTATGCACTTCGCATCAGGCGCATCCATGGAACTCAGATAGGCCAACGGCTTTCCAGGGCTCACGAATGCGCCGGGCAGTGCAACGACGGT
>JBBSPQ010000593.1:0-2238 GCA_038258585.1 Pseudomonadales bacterium | reverse complement strand
TCTCGTCGGCTCATTACTCGCTCATTTCGTACAGACTTCAGGTGATATCACCATCAAGGATGTCCGCTTCAGTGGCACTGGCGGCAAGACCCTTAGTGCCTATCTTTACATCCCTGCCGGGGTGACGCCTGCAACGCCTGCTCCGGGCATACTTGCTGTACATGGCTACATCAACTCCAAAGAAGTGCAGTCCGGATTCGCCATCGAATTCGCCCGCCGCGGGTACGTGGTTCTGGCGATGGATCAGGCGGGACACGGCTATTCAGACGCGCCAGCCTTCGCCAATGGCTTCGGCGGCCCGGCCGGCCTGACATATCTACGCAGTCTGGACATCGTCGACAAGGACAACATCGGGCTTGAAGGACATTCAATGGGCGGCTGGACTATTTTGTCTGCCGCTTCTGCATTTCCCGACGCCTACAAAGCGATGGTACTGGAAGGTTCCAGCACCGGCGGCTTCGGCACCCCGCCGGGCTCAGCCAGCTGGCCCCGCAACGTTGCAGTGGTTTATTCCCAGTTTGATGAATTTGCTCCCACCATGTGGCGAGTCCCGAAAGGCAGCGATGCCGGTACGAGCCCGGCCATGCAGGCACTGTTCGGCACTACGTCCAGCATTATAGAAGACACGCTGTACGGAGACATAGCAACCGGCACCGGGCGCATTCTGCATTCACCACCCGTCACCCATCCTGGCGATCACATCTCCCATGAAGCGATAGGCTATTCCCTGGATTGGTTCGCGCAGACGCTTGACGGGGGAACGCCGCTTCCTGCCTCTGATCAGATCTGGTTCTTCAAAGAGATCGGCACACTCTTGGCACTAATTGGTTTCGTCGTACTCCTGTGCGGCAGCTTCAGATTGCTGCTGACAATGCCGGCATTCGCCACGCTGGCTCGGCCTCCACAGACATTTGCTCATACCCACAGGACCGCGAAATGGTGGGCAATAGCGCTGCTGAGTGCGGTCGTGCCCGTGCTGACCTTCTACCCTTTTATGCGTTGGGGAGGTCAACTCATAGGCGCCTCAGCATGGTTTCCGCAAACCATTACCAGTCAGGTTGCGTTCTGGGGCGTGTTGAATGGGTTGATTTTTACTGCAATTGGCTTTGCAATTCGGACAGAGCGCGTGGTGTTCTCCCACAGGCTAATTCCATCGCTTCTGATTAGCCTTGCCACTGTTGCGATAGGCTATATAGCCGTCTTGCTGGCTGACTTCTTTTTCATGATCGATTTCAGATTCTGGTTTGTCGGTGTCAAGGCCATGAACCTGATGCAGTTTAAGATCATGCTGGTCTATCTTGTTCCCTTCACTGTGTTCTTTGTTCTCGCGTTGCGAGCATTGCATGCCGGGCTTCCCGTCGCCGGTGATTCACGCCTACGGGACTACTCCGGCAACCTGCTCGCACTGATGGGCGGTTTCCTTGTTTTCCTCATCATGCAGTACGGTAATCTGTTCCTGAGAGGCTTTCTGCTAACGCCGGCTGAATCCTTGAATACGATTGTGATGATACAATTCGTTCCGCTCTTGAGCATTGTGGCAATCATCAGCACCTACACTTACCGACGAACCTCAAGTTACCTGCCAGGCGCCTTCATCAATGCGTTGTTTGTCAGCTGGTACGTGGTCGCAGGACAGGCAACTCAGTTCCCGGTGAATTAGCAGCTGGGTCAGAACAGGAAGCACAGACATTTGATCCAGCGCCGTCACTACGTACTTTTGGTTTTGTTGCTGGTTCTGGCAGTTGTCAGTTTTCTGGTTTCCTTCAGCAGTGGCAGCATCGATCTTGGATTGTTTGACGTCATTGGTCAGTTGTTCAATCCAGAACCGGGCTTGAATCAACGCATCCTGATGGAACTGCGAATACCTCGCAGCATCGCCGCGTTCGTCACCGGCGCGCTGCTCGCGCTCTCTGGCGTCATCATGCAGGTGTTGCTTCGCAATCCACTCGCTGACCCTTACATTCTCGGCATTTCTGGTGGCGCTGCAGTCGCCGCGCTGGCTGCCATACTGCTCGGGCTGAACGGCACTTGGATTTCCAATGCCGCGTTTGTGGGTGCACTGACCTCTATTCTCATCGTGTTTGGTGTGGCACGTTCGCAGAGAAACTGGTCGGCGACGCGATTGCTTTTGACCGGCGTTGTCGTCTCTGCCGGGTGGGGCGCAATCATCAACATCATGCTTACAACGAGTGCAAACAACAGCGTCTACAGCATGCTGTTCTGGTTGATGGGAGATCT
>JBBSPQ010000592.1:0-2241 GCA_038258585.1 Pseudomonadales bacterium | reverse complement strand
CTCGAATTCAGGATATCCGCGACACTCACAGGATTCTTGCCCGGTAACTGCAGCAGGCTGACATTGAGGGCCGTATCGCCACATGCCACCAGAAGAAAGTGCTTATCGGCGTCGATGATGGTGCCGGGTGCCGCTGTCGCAGATGAGGTTGCCGGCTCGGCCTTAAGAATGCGTACCCGTTCACCATTGATAAAACTGTAGGCAGGCGTTCTTCCTATGCCACAGCGAATTGTGCGATTGACGAGTTCTGCACTGTGCGCCCAATCAAGCAGGGCTTCTGATTTTTCCAGCTTGTAGGCATAAGTGCTGTGGGTGTCATCCTGCGCGGTGGCTCCGGTGCGAATGCTGTCGAGATCAGCCAGACAGTGAATCAAACCCGCTTTGCCGGCTTCAGCAAGACGGTTCTCCAGCGTCTGGCGATCGTCTTTATCTGTAATGGGGACGTTGACCTTGTATAGCATGGCTCCGGTATCCAGTCCCTTGTCCATCTGCATGATCGTGACGCCGGTTTCTTCGTCACCCGCAAGTAACGCTCTTTCGATGGGTGCCGCTCCGCGCCAGCGCGGTAATAATGAACCGTGCACGTTGATGCAGCCGTAGCGAGGAATGTCGAGTACCGCCTGTGGCAGCAGAAGCCCGTAGGCGACTACCACCATAAGATCAGGCTTGAGCGCAGACAAGACTGCCTGTTCTTCTATTGTTTTAAGACTGGCGGGCTGAAAAATCGCAAGACCATGCTCTTGAGCAACAAGTTTGACGGCACTCGGTTGCAATTGCTTGCCACGCCCGGCTGACCGATCCGGCTGCGTGTAGACGCCAATAATGTTGTGATCAGTGGCTAGAAGCGCTTCAAGGTGATGTGCCGCAAATGGCGGAGTTCCGGCAAAGACAATATTCAATGCGTGCATTCAATTTCCGGGATAAATGGAGCCTGCGTTCAAGCAGATTCCTTGTGGGCCTTCTCCAGTTTTGAGCGAATTCGCTCGCGCTTGAGAGAGCTTAGATAGTCGACGAACAACTTTCCGTTCAGGTGGTCGTTCTCATGTTGAATGCAGGTTGCCAGCAAACCGTCGGTTTCCAATTCAAAAGGGTTGCCGTTACGGTCAATCGCCTTGACTCGAACCAAGCGTGGCCGTGACACGGTTTCATAGAATCCGGGAACGGAAAGGCAGCCCTCGTCGTACTCGGCTAAAGCCTGGTCTATAATCTCAATCTTCGGATTGATAAAAACGAGGGGATCGTCTTTGTTGTCGGAAATGTCGATGACGATGAGCTGTTTGTGAACGTTGACCTGAGTTGCAGCCAGCCCGATACCCGGCGCGGCATACATGGTCTCGAACATATCGTCGATGATCTTGCGCAACGCGTCATTGACCTCCGTAACAGGAGATGCCTTTTTACGCAGGCGAAGATCTGGAAATTCAAGAATGTCTAATATAGCCATAGTGTTAAAAGTGTACGATCTCTTTGAGATACTTAGAAAAATTAATATCTGTACTGTGATCTGCTTCTAGTGCACGGCAAACCATGTTGTTAAGATAGCGAACCCCGCCACGAGGTTGGAATTGTAATGATGAACACGCCAGGACTGAAGAGTTTATTTGCTTTTTGCGCTATTGGCATTGTTGTCGCATTTTCCTCTTTTACCGCAAATGCCCAAAATATTGTCCTCAATTCAGATTTCCCGGATGTCTACGTCGTAAAGGAAGGAGACACTCTCTGGGACATTTCCGCCACCTTCCTGCAAGAGCCATGGCGCTGGCCGGAGATATGGCAGGTGAATCCTGGCATTGTTGATCCCGACCTCATTTACCCCGGCGACTTGTTGAGTCTGGTTTACGTAGATGGAAGCCCACGCATCGTGCTTGAGCGAGGTGATCGCACTACCGTCAAGCTCAGCCCGCACGTGCGCGAGGTGCCACTGTTGAGTCCGATCCCTGCCATTCCTCGTCAGGCGCTGTCAGGATTCCTCGTTTCGAATCGCATCGTTGATAAGGAAGAGTTCGAGTCAGCGCCTTACATTGTGGCCAGTGCCTCGGGCAATCTGATCATGGGGGCGGGTCATGAAGTCTACGCGCGGGGCAATTGGAGCAGCGGCATGAATAGCTATGAAGTGTTCCGCCTCGGCGCGAGATATATCGATCCTGACACGAAAAAGATGCTTGGTCAGGAAGCGCTAAATCTGGGGTCCGTCAGTATCATTTCCAACGAGAGTGACGACGTACGCAAGGTGTTGATAGT
>JBBSPQ010000591.1:0-2246 GCA_038258585.1 Pseudomonadales bacterium | reverse complement strand
CTTGCCTCAGTTGTGCGCCAAGGGCGAGCAGGCGCTTTTGCAAAACCGGCAACAATGGCACTTTACGATCCTCGTCGAGATTAATTGAAATAGCGAGGGCTGAAGTTTTCGCGACGATATTCATGTCCAACTTAACTGAATTGACGTCCTCCAATCTCAGACAACTACCAACGAGCTCGCGCAGCAGAAGTCGCAGCGCGAGCATCATCGCACTCGGACAGAGAGCCTCGTCCAGCGCGTTATCCATTTCCCAGTCGAGAGTCTTGTATAAGACCGTGGCACGTTTAAGTTGTTCTGCCATGCAGTCAGCAAGTACTGCCGACAAGGTCTGCTCGTCAGACAGGACTCGACTGACGATGTCTCGTAGATCCTGTAGCGCTGTCCGTGCCAGATCCTGCGCAGCACCCTTTTCACTTTGGTAGACGAGCGAGAGTAAGCGGGCGCCAAGGTCGTCGTGCAGGTCGCGATATACAAGTTCACGTTCCGCTTCTATCCGAATCTCTGTCTCCATGGCTTCCTGCTCTGCAAAAACCTGCCGTATTCTTATCTCGCTGGCATCCAGTCGTTGCTGCAGCAACTGGTTAATGCGTGCTAGTTTGCTCACGCCACTGACGAAAACGGCTACGCCATTCCAAGCCAGAATTAACAGCATGATAGGTTGGGTGATGTAAGACAAAGGTGTATCCCAGCGCCAGCGGGTACCTGTACTGGCAGAAACCAGCGTGACGTCGTGCAGTGCAGCTAGCAGCATAATAATGAGACCAACGATGAGGCTAAGCACTGCTCCCCTTTTACGCAGCGAGCTACGCCACAACTGCACGATCAGGATCACGAAAAGAAACTGACAGACCAGTTGTCCCGCGTTGCCGAAGTTGACGACCTGGGTATCGGGTACGAGTGTTAACAGTATGCCTTCTACAATGGCAATAGCGGCGATCGGTCGAAGTTTCCGCGGTGGTGTATTGAGGTAGTAACTGTAGATAAAGGCGAGCAAACAGCAGGCTCCGGCCGTCACTCCCCAGTGAGTAAAGCGCAGGAAAACGAACTCACCGAACGGTGCGATCGGCAGCAAAATATAGAGCAAGGGTATAGACCAGCATACACACATCATTGTGCTGAGTAGCCAACTGTCCTGACGGGTTTTGATCCACACAAACAAGCTGAGAAGACCAATGAAGATCAGCGCCATCAGGCTTATCTTCACGAGCGTGATCTGCACGAAGTAATTTGTCCTGAACCACGGCAGAAGTGATTCACTGGTGCCAAGTACGACTGGGCTCATTACACCGAAATCGGGTTCGGAAATCAGGCGCACATATAAATACTGTTGAGAAGTGGCGTCAATTGCTGACCTTGGTATAGTCCAGAGCAATGGACGGTTCCAGTTGCGCTGAAGTCTTTTCCCCGTTGGCTCGGAAACGGGCCCACCGCTGCCAACGAATTGCGTGTCGATCCAAAGCTCCACATTCAACATGTGGCGCAATATAAGCAAATGATCCCAACCGCGCTCGGTAGCATCTGCAGGTAAAGGAATTCGATACCAAGCGGTACGAGTATCGGAGGGATGTTGATCGTCGCGTAGCCAAGAGCGAGGCAGATTGACGGGGCGCCATTCACTGCGATCAACGGGAGGTCTCTGGTCATCGGAGACCAACACTTCAGCGGTAGTGATGAAGTTGTAATCGGCATGAGTAGGCGAAGCCGAGAGTAAACACAAAAGCGATAACACGAAACCGGCCAGGCCCTGATTCAATCTCATCGTTGAACCCCTTGCTGCAGTGGCAGAGTGAACCGTACTCGGGTGCCGCCGGTGTCCAAAACGATGATCTCCACAGTGCCACCAAGTTCCTGCATGCGGCTACGCATATTTAGCAAACCCCGGCCGAGACGATGATCGGGGCTGACTCCGAGACCATTGTCGGTGACTGCATAGACCAACAATGGTTCAGCAGCATCAGCATTCTGAAATTGGATATTGGCCGCCGTCGCCTGTGCATGTTTAAGCAGGTTGCTCAATGCCTCCCTGAGCGTGCGGGTAAGTGCTGACTCTTGGCGTGCGTTGAGTAAAAAAGGACTTAGCGACTCATCAACATGCCAGTGCAGAGTAATATTCGTCTGTTCGCAGCGCTCTTGTATTTCGGCGAGGGTGTCGGCGAGGATATCGACCAATGGGCGATCCTGTTCTGGGTGCAGTTTCCTTGAGTCGCGCAGTTCGGCCAGCGCCGATCTTGCCAGATCCGCTGTCG
>JBBSPQ010000590.1:0-2249 GCA_038258585.1 Pseudomonadales bacterium | reverse complement strand
TTACAAGTACCGCAACCATCTGCTCACCCGCGCTGACGCCAATTTACTAGCGAATGGCGACTATGACCTGATCGTTGATGATGCCATCGAACGTCTCTACTCCCCTCTCACCAGTTTCCTCACAGAGTTGCTTTCAACCGATCCGTTCCTGGTGTCTTACCGTTTCGGAATTGCGGCAGGAGGCAGCGATTTTCAGGCTGTGAATATGGACGAAGACTATCTGGTTGGAAGCAGGAATGACAAACGGTATGTCCTGGTTACGGCCCGATTGAGTCAGAGCCCCTTCGATCAGACTTTGCAGCAGGATGTCATTGCCCGCATCGCAGAAGTTGAGGCGGGGTTCGCGCAATCGTCTGTGCCGAGCCAACTTGTTCGGACCGGCGCATTATTCTACACCGCCGACGCCTACGCGACTGCTAGTCGCGAAATTTCGTTGTTTGGTGGCGCTTCCCTGCTTCTGGTGCTGGGCCTGATGGTATTGGCATTCCGACGTCTCAGCCCGATAGTGTTGGTGGCCGTAGTCCTGATCTTCGGCATCGGCGCAGGGTATGCCGTGGTTCGTTTCGTGTTTGGAGAGGTGCACTTGCTGACTTTCATATTCGGCGCCAGCCTTATTGGAGTGGCGGTCGATTATGCATTTCATTACTTTGCAGTCGAGAGCTCCTCGGTGGCCGGAAAATCGAGCATAGGAGTTACTCGAATTCGGGCAATTTTCCCCGCCATCAGTCTTGGTCTGGTGTCGAGCATCATCGGATATACGGCGTTACTGGCAACCCCTTTTCCCGGTCTGCAACAGATGGCGTTGTTCTGTATCGTGGGTCTTGCGGGAGCATACGCTACCGTTGTACTTCTGTTCCCCGTTATTCCAATCGATACCCACGGCTCAGCGACTCTGCTGAGTTTCTGTAAGATTTTTCTGGCCTCCGGAGCGACGCGAACAGCAAGAACAATCTGGCTGATCCTGCTCGTGCTTCCGGCAATCGCCATTGTTCTGGTGGCAAGAAGTGAGTTGCCAAGAGACGACATACGCGAGTTTCAGGCCCGCAATCCTGTTCTGGAAGAGCAGGAGGCCATGGTGCAATCAGTACTGGAGTCGTCGGCTGCCAACCAGTTTTATCTGGTCAAGGGGAATTCTTCTCAAGGCCTTTTGCAGGAAATTGAGAGCGCAACGGAAAAGCTCGATGTGATGGTTCGCGACAACCTCATTGAGGGTTACGTCAGCGTGTCACCCTGGCTTGAGAGTGTCGAGAGGCAACAGGAAAACTACCGTCTCTATCAGGCGCTTTACAATTCCGATGGCGCGCAGGCGCTCGTTAGCGGGGAGATCGTTACCCAGGACGAATTTGAAACGGCGCGCGCAACCTTTGCCCGGGATGAATCCAACTATCTGTTGCCTGCTGAATGGCTGAGCTCAGCGCTTGGTCATCAGTTCTCCTATTTATGGATTGGTCCGATAGAAAACGACTGGTTTGCCGTCATCGCACTACGAGGTATTCAGGAGTCTACTGAGCTTGTCGATCTCGGCGACAATGTAGTGTTTGTTGATCAGGTGTCGACAATCAGCGATTTGCTGTTTTCCTATCGTCAGAGCGCAGTCGTGCTGTTGCTTGTTGCCATTACATTGATATTCGCGATGCTGTGCTTGCGCTACGGAATCTCGCGTGCCAGCATTCTGCTGTCATCGCCCTTGATAGCGCTGTCCGCAACCGTAATCGGACTGGCACTGATGGGTGAAACGTTGAATCTCTTTAACGTCCTTGCCTTGTTCCTTGTCATTGGCATTGGCATAGATTTCGGAATATTTTTCGCTGAGGCACGCCGCCCTGATCCTCACACATTATTAGCTGTGGTGCTATCAGCTTTGACGACAACATTTTCATTTGGCATGTTGTCGCTCAGTTCCACATCAGTCATTCAGTCTTTCGGAGTGACGATGTTAATCGGTATCGGTACGGTATTTCTACTCGCGCCGGTGATTGGCAATCTAGTCACAAGAAACAATTTAAATAATGAGTAAACTGAAATGAACAGAGCCGGTGAGATGCCCACAATAGACCCTGCAAGAACCGGCCTGTCGGAGCACGAATACGTCGACGTTCTCATCATAGGCGCTGGCCCAGCGGGAAGTCTTGCATCGGTACTTTTGAACAAAGGGGGGATATGCCCTTTGGTTCTCGAGAAACAAAAATTTCCGCGTTTCTCTATTGGCGAAAGCCTGCTACCACAGCTGATGGTTTTTCTTGAAAAGG
>JBBSPQ010000589.1:0-2278 GCA_038258585.1 Pseudomonadales bacterium | reverse complement strand
CCACAGGACGGACGGATTAAAACCAAGAGTCCAGGTGGTGAAGAAATCGAGTTGCGCTTGTCTACATTACCAACTGCTTTCGGTGAAAAATTAGTAATGCGAATTTTCGACCCGGAGGTGTTGTTGCGTCCGTTTGAAAGTTTGGGGCTTGTGAATGAAGATCTCGCCCGCTGGAAGAAGATAGTGGAAAACCATAACGGCATCGTCATCATCACTGGGCCGACTGGAAGTGGAAAGACGACGACGCTGTATTCCACGTTGAAAACATTGGCGACCGATGAGGTGAACGTCTGCACGATCGAAGACCCCATCGAGATGGTCGAGCCACGCTTCAATCAAATGCAAGTGCAGGACAATATCGATCTCGATTTCGCCAGTGGTGTGAAGGCACTGCTGCGACAGGACCCCGATATCATTATGATCGGCGAGGTGCGCGACCTTGAAACGGCAGAGATGGCTATTCAGGCGGCTCTCACAGGGCATCTTGTTTTTACGACGTTGCACACCAACGATGCGCCATCGGCCATCACAAGACTGTTAGAGCTTGGAGTCCCGCCGTATCTAATAAAAGCGACAGTGGTTGGCGTAGTCGCACAGCGTCTCGTCAGAGTATTGTGCCCTCATTGCAAAACTGATGCGGCCATTTCGGAAGAAGAATGGAGAGTGTTGACGAGTCCATGGAAAACCAGCGTGCCAAAATCAGTATCGCAGAGTGTTGGTTGTCTTGAGTGTCGGGAGACCGGGTTCAAGGGACGACAGGGTATATACGAAGTAATGCCGATGACAGAAAGTCTGCAACGTTTTGCTGACGATAAGTCCGATCTTCCCAAACTGCGCCAAGAAGCCTACAAGAATGGCATGCACAGCTTGCGACTGAGTGGTGCACAGAAAGTTGCCGCGGGCATCACCACGGTGAATGAAGTATTGCGCGTAACGCCTGAACAAACGTAAGCAGGAACCTGATGTTAGAAACACAAAATTTACCACCCGACGTAAAAACCATTGTCGAACGTTATTGTCAGCGTTTGCTTGAATTGGAGCAGATGTCCGGTGCAGACAATCCGTCGAAACTAAGTACCTTGCTGGCAAAAGATCCCGACTTCGCTCGAGAGCTGCGCGATGTTTGGTGCGCGAGTGACTATGCCGCGAACCTGTGTGTACAGAATCCTCAATTACTGTTGGAGCTGAAGCAAGGCGGCGAGCTTGATCGCGTTGCTAAATCTGATTACGCCAGTGAACTAGCTGTAAACCTGTCCCTGTTGGCGGAAGTGCCTGCCGCTGAACAGGACGCTCGATTGAAACAAATTTTACGGCAATACCAGCAGCGTCAGATGCTGCGAATCATCTGGCGCGATGTCTGCCAAAAAGCCGATGTGGCGGAAATATGCGCTGACATTTCCGCGCTCGCCGACGCCGCTATCGATTGCAGCCTGGCCACGCTGCATGAATGGAGTGTCGCGCAATGGGGTGAGCCGCGCAGTGCCCGTAATGACAACGCTCAACATCTTGTTGTCATAGGCATGGGCAAACTCGGCGCTCACGAACTTAATCTGTCGTCCGACATCGATTTGATTTTTTCTTATCCTGAGGGTGGTGATACGCAGTGGGATGAAAGTGATCCAAAGCGTGGCGATTCAATTTCCAATCAACAATTTTTTACGCGTCTGGGTCAGCGTCTGATTGATGTTCTGGACACAGTGACCAGCGATGGCTTTGTGTTCCGCGTCGATATGCGCTTGCGTCCTTACGGCAGCGAAGGTGCGCTCGTTTGCAGTTTCGACGCGATGGAAAATTATTACCAGAGTCAGGGACGTAACTGGGAGCGTTACGCACTGATCAAAGCCCGCATCGTGGCCGGCGACAAGAAGGCAGGGAAGGAATTGCTGACGCGGTTGCGACCATTTGTATACAGACGTTATCTGGATTTCTCTGCCTTCGAAGCGCTGCGCAGCATGAAGATGCAGATCAACAAGCAGGTGCGTCGCAAGGGCTTAAGTAAGGACATAAAGCTCGGCCCGGGTGGAATTCGGGAAGTTGAATTCATTCTTCAGGCGATACAGCTCGTTCATGGGGGGCGCGACCAAAGACTTCAGGAGCCGTCGCTGTACAAAGCGATGGACATGACGATAGAGGCGGGCTACCTGCCTGCCACAGTGGTAGAGGAGCTTCGTGACGCCTACACCTTTCTGCGCAGCCTCGAACACAAGTTGCAAGGCCTCGCTAACAAGCAGACTCAAATGCTGGTCTCGGATAAAACTGATCAGCAACGTGTTGCGCT
>JBBSPQ010000588.1:0-2286 GCA_038258585.1 Pseudomonadales bacterium | reverse complement strand
GTTGAATCCTGCCCTGTTCTGCCAGGAAGCGAGTATCGGTGCGCCTCCTGACCCATTGGCGCCGCAGGGACAGAACTGGGGCTTGCCACCGATTGATCCGGTTGTACTGCGTAACAGCGCCTATAGTCACTACATCGATTTGTTGCAGACCAATATGGCGCATTGTGGCGCACTGCGGATCGACCATGTAATGGCGCTGATGCGGCTGTGGTGGTGTCCGCGTTATTTAGGCCGTGGTGGCGGCGCCTACGTCCATTATCCGGTCGACGATCTGTTCGCGTTGTTGCGCTTAGAGAGCCAGCGCAACAAGTGTCTCGTTATCGGTGAGGATCTCGGAGTTGTTCCTCCGGAAGTACGAGGTTATCTTGATTCCTCTGCAATTTTTTCCAATATCCTGTTTTATTTTGAGAAGTACGACTCGCGTCAATTCAAGCGTCCGCAGGACTATAACCCAAGGGCACTTGCTATGGTGGCGAACCATGATGTACCGACTCTGGCTGCATGGTGGAACGGCTCCGATCTGCGATTACGTTATCAGCTGAGTCTGATCACAAGCGAAGAAAGTCTGGATGAACAGCTGTCCGGGCGTCGAGACGAAAAGAAGGAACTCTTACATTGGCTGGCGGAACAGTGGCTATTACCCATGAGTTGGCAGGGTGATCAGGACGGGCGCGGCTTCGACACGGAGCTGTGTGCGGCCATATTCCGCTGTTGCGCGCGTAGCAATTCCCAACTGCTTTCCGTGCAGTTGGAAGATCTCGCCTTACTCGAGACCCCCGTGAACATACCAGGGACCAGTACCGAGTATCCCAACTGGCAACGAAAATTGCCGATTGACCTGCCCGAGTTGCTCAGCTCAAAATCAGGTAACGCATTGCTGGAAGGCTTTAAACTTGAGCGTGACAATGACTAAATATGAAGCGATTGGGAAGAATCCCAAAGACGAGAGTGGATCGGAGGTAGCTCCGGTGCGTACGAAATTCACTGCCAATAAAGCTGTAAGACGCGAACGAATTCTTGCGCCTGCGGACGGACCCCTTAACAGATGAAGAAAGATACAGGTACAGACACGGGAAAAGACATTGAAACGCCAGTCGTCAAGACCCGGGCAAAAACGACGAAAGCGAAGAAGGTCGTAAAAGTGATAGCAGAAGAAGCGCCGATTCTGCATCTGAATTCAGAAGATCTCTATCTATTCAGTCGCGGTGAACAGGAGCGAGCCTACCGGTTTCTCGGCGCGAATCATCGTTGCGTGAACGGAGTTGACGGCGTGCTGTTTGCGGTGTGGGCGCCATCCGCACAGTCGGTATCAGTGGTGGCTGACTTCAATGGGTGGCAAGCCGATGCTAATCCTCTGCACCGCCATCCAGGGTTTGGGGTCTGGGAGCTATTCGTGCCGGATATAAAGGCTGGTTGCTGTTACAAATACCAGATTGTTAGTGAGAACGGACAGATACAACCCTGGAAGGCAGACCCTTACGCAAAATCGATGCAATTGCGCCCGAACACGGCGTCAATGGTGCCTGCTATAGAGTGTTATGAATGGCACGATAGCGCATGGATGGATAACCGGGCTCAGCGCACCCCACACGCCGAGCCTGTGTTGATTTACGAAGTGCAACTGGCCTCTTGGCGTAGACACTGGCATGACAACAGTTACCTGACCTATCAGGAACTTGCCGAGCAACTTATCGCCTATGTGAAAGAAATGGGATTTACTCATATTCAGTTAATGCCAGTGAGTGAATATCCCTTTGATGGATCGTGGGGCTACCAACCGGTTGGGCTTTACGCGCCGACTCGGCGATTTGGAACCCCCGACGAGTTTCGTCACTTCGTTGACCACGCGCATCAAAATGGCATTGGCATTCTGCTGGACTGGGTGCCTGCACATTTTCCTTCTGATGAACACGGGTTAGCTCGTTTCGACGGCAGCCATCTTTACGAGCACGCAGACCCCCGTCAGGGTTTTCATCCTGACTGGAATACTCTGATATTTAATTACGGTCGCTCGGAAGTGATCAGTTATCTGCTCAGCAATGCGATTTATTGGCTCGATGAATTTCACATTGATGGCTTGCGTTTCGACGCGGTGGCTTCGATGTTGTATTTGAATTACAGCCGCGAGGAAGGGGAATGGTTGCCGAATCATTATGGCGGGGTCGAGAATCTGGAAGCAATTCATTTGTTGCGAGAAATTAATGAACGTGCGTACAGGAACTTCGCTGGCATCGTCATGATTGCGGAAGAGTCCACGGCTTGGCCTGGGGTTACTGAATACACTTC
>JBBSPQ010000587.1:0-2288 GCA_038258585.1 Pseudomonadales bacterium | reverse complement strand
GTCCTGACTGATACATCTTGCAACCAAGGCTCGGCATAGAGGATACATAGGTCGATTGCGGGATTTTGATACGCTGGGAGACACTGGTTCCAGCGGGGACTCTTCGAGGATTGCTAGGAGATGACGCTCTGCTACGGAGGTGACTTCTTTCATCATGACGCTGTAGCTGCTGAGCATTTTTTCGCCAGCGGCGGTGAGTTGAGCGCCCCCACCGGAACGTCCACCGGTGGCAGTCTCTACCAGAGGCTGCTGGAAACACTGATTCATTGTCTCAACAAGCAGCCAGGCACGTCGGTAACTCATGCCCATTTGCCGCGCAGCGCCGGAAATTGAGCCCGCATCGCGGATGGCGCTCAGCAAATCCATTTTGCCAGGTCCAATCGCAATGTCATCACCGCGCGTCACACGCACACGGCATTGAATTTTGGAGTCAACATCAGTCATGAGTAATTCCGTCGGTTATCGCGAATCAGGATCAAGGAGAGTCATCTAACTCGTCGTTGTCATGCGAGAGATTTTCATCTCCGCCCCGTTCTTTAGGCTGGCTAGATTTAGCTGTGCGGCTTTTGAATTCAAGGCTTTCGAAATCCATATCGGCTGGCATGCTTTTGATGTGCAGATCGCGCTGTGGATACGGAATTGTGATTCCAGCCTGTTTGAAGGCTTTCCATATCGCAACGTTGATGTTGGACCGTACATTGGCGAATCCGTTTTCCGGATCACCAATCCAGACACGCAGTTGCAACTCGATACCACTATCACCGAATGTGACCAGCCTGATTAGAGGTTCCGGCTCTTTAAGCACTCGAGGCGAGGCGTAGGCGCAACCCAGCACCAGTTCCATGGCTTCCTCAGGGTCGTCGTCATAACTTATTTGCACAGAGATCGTCACGCGCACGTTGCGATCCATGTAACTCCAGTTAATCACCTCTGAAATAATGAGGTTCTCGTTAGGAATCAGCGTATCCACGCCTTCTCGATTTCGCACCACTACATAACGTGACTTCATCTCCTGTACCCAGCCAAATTTGTCTCCGACCGTGATGACATCACCAGGTTTGATTGACCTATCAAGCACCAGAATGAAACCACTGATGAAATTCGAGGCGATCCGCTGCAGACCAAACCCAAGGCCCACCCCGAGCGCCCCACCGAAAATTGCCAGCGAGCTGAGGTCGATGCCAACCGCATTAAGGGCGAGCAGAAACGCCAGCGTAATCAGCAGAAAACGACTGAACTTGCTGATCCCCACTTGCATGCTTGGAGAGATACCGAGCGAGGATTTCCGTATCTGTCGATTGATAATTTCGGAGATCCAGACCGCCAGAGTGAACGCAACTGCAATAATTAGCAGCAGTTGTATTGCTGACAGTACAGAGACCCGGAACTCGCCCAGCTCTATCGCCAGACTGTCCAACACACCCAGTATGCGAGGCAACCAGCCGAGCAAATGCAACATCACCAGCACCCAAACTGACAGGGCGAGAGCGTTTTCAGAGGATTTCAAAATTGGATTGACGGTAAAAGCCTTGCGCAATACGTAAACACTTATGCGCACCACCGCCAACGCCAGCAGGATAGGAACTGCAATGTCCAGCACCACCACAGGTACTTCGTAGCGCTCCAAAATCGCGCGACCAGACACCACCAGCAGCAAGGCCGACAACGGCCACAGCAGTCGTTGCGCACTGCGAATCGCCAGATGACGAAAGCCCGAGGTTGTTGAGTTCTTGGTTTCGAGGACACTTTGCAGACGCTTATTCAGAAGGGACGCACAACCAGCAGCGATCAGAAGAACGCCAAGCTGCCACCAGAACTGAGATGAGGACACCTGTTCAATCCAGTATTGCAACCAGGCATTGAGTCTCTCTTGCATTTCTTGCATTCACGACCTTCCATTTGCTTTGATGTCAGTGAGCATAACCCATTACACCGGTAGCTCCCAGCCTGTGTCACAGAGCGGTTAACGACATGAGTCACACTCTGCCCCAACGACACCATACCTACACGACAACGGCCAATAGACCTGATGAACGGATTCGCTACAATACGCACCAATGTCCCAAACGCGCTTTAAAGGTAACGACAGCAAAGATGAGTATCAGAGCCCAGATTTTTCAACACGTCAGCTTCGAAGGGCCGGGCAGTATTCAGAGCTGGCTGGAACAAAAAAACGCCCACATCAATGTGACCCGATTCTTTGCCGACGATCCTCTTCCCGATCTCTCCACCGTCGATCTGCTGATCGTAATGGGAGGGCCAATGAGCGTGAATGATGAGTCCGCCCT
>JBBSPQ010000586.1:0-2289 GCA_038258585.1 Pseudomonadales bacterium | reverse complement strand
TGGGGAGCCCCAGCCGCTCTTGGCATGTTCGCGTTAACGGGTACATTGGTAGGACTTGGTCTGAGTCGCACATTATTGCTTGTGCAATTGTTCATGAATGGAAGCAACATTGCTTTTGATATATGGTTTGCGGGCGGTCTAGGTTGGGGGGCGGAAGGAATTGCCTTGGGAACCGCCTTAGCAGAGTGGGGCAGTTTCATATTGACTTTGCTGGTAACGATGCGAGCGTTGAGACTGCGTCAAAAAAGCGCTAGAACTGACTCCAATAATGTGGTCTCAGCGGGGGCATTTTTCCATTGGCAGAGAGTTTTCGACGTACGAAAAATTCGTCACATGATGTCTGCCAACACAGATATCATGATTCGCACTCTTTTGCTGGTATTCGGCTTTGCTTGGTTTACGAATCAGGGCGCCGAGTTTGGCGACAGCATTCTTGCATCTAATCATGTGTTGTTGCAGTTGGTGTCATTTTCCGCTTTCTTCTTGGATGGCTATGCGTTCGTTGTAGAGGCATTGGTCGGTTCGGCCTTGGGTGCACGCGAGCTTCAGCGTTTTGATCAGGCCGTCAGAATTTCTTCCCAACTTGCTGCTCTCACTGCACTGATATTAGCGGCGACAATTTTATTTGCGGGTCCGCAGTTCATTCGGTTACTCACGGATATTGAATCTGTGCAAGCAGCCGCTCTGCATACTTTGCCACTAGCAGCGCTATATGTGCTGTGTGCCTTCCCTGCGTTTCAGCTGGATGGAATCTTTATCGGCACTACTCGCACCAAACCGATGCGAAATGCCTCGGCGCTGTCTTTGCTGATTTTTCTTTCGACGTGCTGGCCAATGACACATTGGTGGGGCAATACAGGTTTATGGTGGTCTTTCATCGTATACGTGTTGGCACGAGCGCTGAGTTTGGGGCTGTATTTTCCAGGATTGAGACACTGTGTCCGGTTGCCTGTATAGGAATTATGTCAAGCTCGCTGTCAATTGCACACTGACAGTGACATTCAGTTTGTTATCATCCTGTCTTTGCATATTAATCGGGACGTAGTGTCTGTTAATGAATTATTTGAAAATAATGCATGGTTTGAAGATTACTGCGCTAATGTTGCTGACAGTTGGCTTATCTGCCTGCACGAATCTGCGCATAATGGAAAATTGGCCGCAGGCACTACCACCGCAACGTCACTTCCTCTCCATCTATCAGGAGGACACAGAGAACCAAACCTATCAAAGCGATGTGGAATACCTGACCTGGGTGATTCGGTTCTATCAGGGGTGGGAATTAATGTCCATCGGTTGGAACGACATCGTCGATTCAATGATGCTGGATCTTGATGCGGCTCAAGCGGAGCAGATGGATGAGAACTTGCAGATGCTAGGGGTTCTGATATCGGCAGAATGGGCCAAAGACAATCGAGTGAGGGTAATGGATTCCGCCATGCTGAGCCTTTGGGGAAGTGTGATGCAGGCTGATTTCTCTCCTCAATTCAGATTAAACGCAGTCGAACTTATCACTGCTGATGTTTCTGAATTGCTTTCGGGAGAATTGTTTGCTGAGCAGATAAGCGATCAACGCTATATTGACGCTTTAGGGTTGTCGCTGGGTTTTTGATCTCTTGAGGCAGGCCGTAATTCACGCGTTCCCGTATTACTACGTTGTCACCGTGCCCATATCACTGTACCCAAGAGCCGGTGCCAGGTAGCCCAGTCTGCGCAAATTCTCTCAATCGAATAACAGCGTCGCGGTCGTTCTGAACATATGCCGCCTTTAGATATTCATCGACATCAATTCCATCAGAATTTCCTGAGTCACGTCGATACATAAATCGCACAAATAAGTAACCTGGCGCGGGCTCTTCTATTCGGGTAATACTCTCAGCGTACATGGACTGGTTGTGTCCAGTGCTTGTCCGGATTTCTAACTCGTCCTCTAACATCACCTCATCTCGCAACTCTCTATTGCCGATTTGCAGAACGCGAGTGAACCCAGTGTTCGACAGGTTTTCAACACGACTATCCAGCGCAGCGTTAAAGTGCCCTGGGTATTTGGCTCGAAACAGCAAGCCTTCCCACAGTTGAGTGCGGCTCATGACTGGAATCTGCGGTTGATCAGGATCGTTGATCTGAATGATGTGCTCGAACTCAAGCAAGCGATTTCTCCATGAGAGTGAAACCTGGAATCAGGCAGCGCCCCTATTCTAACCCATCGCACGGTTTTTCCCGATTGCATTGAATGTGTGATTTATGTCGCATCAGGGGGCATGAATCGTCAGTTAAGGATCTGACCGTGCG
>JBBSPQ010000585.1:0-2295 GCA_038258585.1 Pseudomonadales bacterium | reverse complement strand
CACTATGACGTCAGAAACTCGCTCGTCTCGAAAAGAACAAATCTTACAGTCTCTCGCTCGCATGCTGGAGACTGGCCCCGGTGAAAGAATCACTACGGCTGCTCTTGCCAAAGAAGTCGGTGTTTCCGAGGCTGCACTTTATCGCCACTTCCCCAGTAAGGCGAAAATGTTTGAAGGTCTTATTGTCTTCATCGAAGAAACGCTGTTTTCCCGCATCAGCCGCATTCTGGAAGACGAGCCCGCAGCTGCACGCCGCTGCGAAAAAATTCTGATACTGCTGCTGACTTTTGCCGAGAAGAATCCTGGCATGACGCGCCTGATGACAGGTGATGCACTGGCCGGCGAAACCGAGCGTTTACGTCAGCGCATCAGTCAGATGTTCGATCGTCTGGAAGCTCAGATAAAGCAAATTCTGCGGGAAGCGCAGATTCGCGAGAATCTTAAAACCGCTGTCTCTCCGACGGTAATGGCAAATCTTTTGATGGCCAGCGCCGAGGGTCGTCTGATGCAGTTCGTACGCAGCGAGTTCAAACGCCCACCCACTCAGCAATGGGACGAGCAATGGCAGTACCTTTCCCAAAACATGCTGGCGCCGTACACCGCTTAACTATAGCCGTAGCCGCAGCAAAAAAAGTCTGGTGCTTCGGATCGCGATTGAAGCAGTCAGTGAAGATGTTCAGGACACGCCCGTGAATCCATCCGTGGAGGGCTCAATCGCGCCATCCATGGCGCTCAATGGTCCTGCTCACCTTCACCGACTACTCCAATCTCTTGCAGTGAGTCTTTCCCCACTTACGGATTTGATCCGTTGCCACAAAAACAGGGCCACGGTGTTGAGGTAAATCAGGCAGGAGTGTCGAGCGCCATGGATGGAGCGAGCCAAACCCTACAAGGATGTACTTGTGGGCGTCTCCTGCTTGATTTACCTCAACACCGCGGCCCGACATTAGTGATAGCGGGTCTCACCTACACCGAACTCGTCGCGGTAGCGCTGCACAGCGGCAAGTTTGTCAGCTAGGTCGGGATCATCTTGGCGGGAGAGATACTCGATGATCTGCGCCAGAGTGATTAGGCGGATGACCTTGATTTGATACTGTTCTTCAATTTCTTGGATCGCCGAACGGGTGCCAGCGCCACGCTCTTGTCTGTCTAGGGCAACCAGAATTCCAGCCGGTTTCGCGGACGCCTTTGCAAGAATATCCATGACTTCTCGAATCGCGGTGCCCGCAGTGATCACGTCGTCCACTATCATCACTCGACCTTGCAAAGGCGCGCCGACGGTCATGCCGCCCTCGCCATGGTCCTTCGTTTCTTTACGATTGAAACAGTAGGGCTTGTTGATGCTGTGGTGCTCGGCCAGCGCTGCGGCAGTCACTGATACGAGTGGGATACCTTTGTAGGCCGGTCCGAAGAGCAGGTCATAGTCGATATTGGAAGCAGCGATCGCAGCCGCATAGCTCTTGCCGATGAATGCCAGTGCCTCACCGGTGTTGAACAGACCAGCGTTGAAAAAGTAAGGGCTAGTGCGGCCGGACTTCAGCGTGAAGCTGCCAAAACGCAGAATCTCGTGTTTGATGACAAAATCGATAAACGCCTTTTGATAGTCCTGCATCACCTGCCCCTCTTGTGTCAGTTTTCGTTAGTTATTCCTTGGTCAGACCCAGTGCTTCGCGCTGCTTGTCGAGTAGTTCGGCGATGCCTTTTTCCGCCAACGCGATCATCGCCTGCAGCTCTGTTGTGTCGAAATCATTCTCTTCGCCAGTGCCCTGCAATTCGATGAAGCGGAGGCTTTCCGTCATGACAATGTTCATGTCTGTCTCGGCATTGGAATCCTCGTCGTAGTCCAGATCGAGCACCGGCATGCCCTTGAATATACCGACAGATACGGATGCGATGAGCTGTTTCATGGGGTTCTGCTTAAGTCTGCCTCTGGCCATCAGAGTGGTGATGGCGTCGTGCAGGGCAACACAGCCACCAGTGATTGATGCAGTGCGGGTGCCGCCGTCGGCCTGTATGACATCGCAATCAATCTTAATGGTGTTCTCGCCCAGCAGCTTCATGTCCATCGCGGCGCGCAGTGAGCGGCCTATTAGACGGGAGATCTCCAGAGTGCGGCCACCCTGACGGCCACTGACCGCTTCGCGATCCATGCGTGACCCCGTAGATCGCGGCAACATGCCGTATTCCGCTGTGACCCATCCGGTGCCTTTGCCTTTCAGGAATCGGGGCACTGATTCTTCAACGCTCGCGGTACAGATCACCTTGGTATCACCAAATTCCACCAGAACAGAGCCT
>JBBSPQ010000584.1:0-2325 GCA_038258585.1 Pseudomonadales bacterium | reverse complement strand
CCGCTGTCCTCACCCCGCGTGATCTTGCCAATATCGAACTCACTGCCATCCTGACTGCGAAGACGCGCGTACCAGCTCACTCCTTCCCCATCCGTTGCGACTGGCTCTGAATCCTCTGCCAGCAATTCCATCGACTGGCGTTGACTCCAGCAACCCTGCTCAAAAACCTGATTAACATTTTCATCTGCGCGAGGAGAAATGATCAGACCATTGCCGGGGATGATGCGAACCAGATGGTGAAACTGCTTCTGAATCGCTGCGAGATCGGGAAATATATCGCCGTGATCGAATTCCAGATTGTTGAATATCGCGGTGCGCGGCGAGTAGTGAACAAACTTGGAACGCTTGTCAAAGAAAGCACTGTCGTATTCATCGGCTTCCACTACAAAGAAAGGGCTATCACCCAGATTGGCTGAACTTGGAAAATTGCTGGCTACACCTCCAATCAGGTAACCGGGGTTGAGCCCCGCATAAGACAATATCCAGGCAAGCATGGAGCTTGTGGTGGTCTTGCCGTGGGTGCCGGCGACGGCCAATACCCAGCGTCCCCGCAGCACGTAACGTGAGAGCCATTCAGGCCCCGAACAGTAATCCAGCCCCTGTTCCAACACATATTCGACGGCGGAATTGCCTCGCGACATCGCATTTCCGATGACCACCAGATCAGGATGAGGCTGCAGATACTCAGCACTGAAGCCCTGCTGCAATACAATGCCCTGCTCTTCAAGCTGCGTGCTCATGGGAGGATAGACGTTAGCATCGGAACCACTGACCGTGTGCCCCATCTGCTTGGCCAAGACGGCCAGACTGCCCATGAAAGTACCGCAGATGCCAAGAATGTGTATGTGCATAAAGACTTCCTGAGTGAAGATTGGTGGAGGCTCCCGAGGGCATTGTCTCAAAATAGTCTGTGCAGTAACATCCTGCGCATCTGCAAGGCAATAAAATCAGGAACCACCGCCCGTCTATCGGAGAAAAATACATTACACCTTACAAAAGCTTCTGGGATTTTTCGAATCGCGTCTATCGCAGGCCGATCGTCAGCGAGTCATGCCTGGCCTTACAGAATCTTTATGGCTTTGACGTCAACCTGTTGCTGTTTTCATGCTGGCACGCGAATACGCGAGGATTGTTTGAACTGGCTCTGGTCAAGGAGGCCCTCACCTTTTCCTCCATGTGGGCGAATCAGGTCGTTAAGCCTCTGCGCAGTGCCCGAACATGGATGAAAGGGAATCCGGCAATGACCGACACCTATGGCGGTGAAGCGGATCAGGAAATGGTTAAGGGGTTCACGCTTCTGCGCGAACAGATCAAGAAGCTCGAACTGCAATCTGAACAATTTCAGGAGAACATGCTGGAGTCGCTCACCAAGACCCCGGTGCAAGAGTTGGAAATCGAAATTCAGATTGCCGCCGCGCTATACAATTTGCGTTACATTTTAGAAACAGTGTCTACCCCCATCGACACCGTCATGGCAGAGAGTCTCGCCACACTAATTCTCAATACACTTGTCGACGAGACCGATCACAACCCATTGATTCGTCTCGCCATCGTCACGGAGTTCACGACTTTCGAATCCCCTCCCAGCGCTTGACGATTCCAGCGTCGATATCAAAAAGATCCAGCACTCGCCCCACGCTGTGATTGATCAGGTCATCGATAGTTTGTGGATTGTTATAAAGTGCAGGCATCGGCGGCGCAATGATCGCCCCGAGTTGACATGCCTTGAGCATCAATTCGCAGGGCCCGGCATGCAGTGGGGATTCGCGCGGCATCAGGATCAGTCGACGCTTCTCCTTCAACGCTACATCGGCGGCACGTATTAAAAGATTGTCGGCATAGGAATGCACAATCGCCGAAAGCGATTTCATTGAACACGGCGCGACAATCATACCGTCTGTTTTAAAGGAACCACTGGCAATCGAGGCAGCCATGTCGTTGATCGGGTGTACATAGTCAGCCAGTGCCTGTACGGCAGCTAATTCCCACTGTGTTTCAATCGCGATATTCATGCGGGATGAGGGCGTCAACACCAAATGAGTTTCCACGTCCGGGACCGTCTTCAACACTTCCAGCATTCGTATGCCATAGATCAGTCCGCTTGCCCCGGACATACCAATCGTTATTCGCATTTCTTTTCCTCATCCCTCTCATTCAAATGACAACATGCCAACGGTGCTCCCAAAGTCTTTCAATTGACTCGTCGATGACTCTTGCCGGCAGCGGGTTACCCGGCGTTGCCTAAGGAACAGGGCGCGAGGTAACATCTTGTCTTCTTTCAACGGTCAGACTAGCAGGTTCTTTCATCATGGCCAAAGCAAACCT
>JBBSPQ010000583.1:0-2333 GCA_038258585.1 Pseudomonadales bacterium | reverse complement strand
TCCGATGATGGCGATGGCTTCATCTTTGCGTGCCACCGGATTGGTTAAACCGGGCATGATCGTGCAAATGCTGACGGTGCTGCTAAACACTATTCTGGCTCCCATTCTGATTGCCGGTTGGGGACCTGGTCCTGCACTGGGAGTGATGGGCGCAGGACTGGCTAGCTCCCTGTCGGTGTTTGTCGGCGTTCTAATGCTGACGTTCTATTTCGTCAAGTTGGAAAAGTATGTGTCCTTTCAGGCTCCTCTGTGGCGTCCACGCTTTGACGTGTGGAAGCGCATGTTTGCCATCGGTCTGCCAGCAGGCGGCGAGATGCTGATCCTGTTCATCTATTTTTCTGCCGTCTATTGGTTAATTCAGGATTTCGGCGCGGCGGCGCAGGCCGGTTTCAGTATCGGCGGACGCATCATGCAGTCCATCTTCATGCCGACCATGGCTATTGCGTTTGCGCTAGGTCCAATCGCCGGTCAGAACTATGGCGCAGGACAATACAGCCGTGTGCGCGAAACCTGCAGCAAGGGCATTATGCTCAGCAGCATTGTGATGTTGGTGGTCACTGTGTTGATGCAATGGAAATCCGATCTCATGATAGGGTTCTTCACCGAAGATCTCGATGTCATTGCAGTGGGTTCTGTGTTCTTACAATTGATCTCTCTGAATTTCATTGCTCAGGGCATCGTGTTCTCCTGCTCTGGTATGTTCCAGGGTCTCGGCAACACGCGTCCCGCTCTGTTGAGTTCTATAACGCGCCTGTTGGTATTCCTGCCGCTATCTGCGTTCCTGAAGTACCAGCCAGGCTTCACCATCAATCAGGTGTGGTATGTTTCGATTCTGTCTGTCACGGTGCAAGCCATTATGAGCTACCTGTTAGTACAACGTGAATTCCGTATTCGTCTGGACAAGGTTGCTGCGTGAACAGCGTCTTTGAATCCATCAACGGATTCTTTGCGTTCATTCAGCCCGTTTCCAATTCTGTCTGGGATTTTCCCACTCAGTTTCTGTGGTATACCCAGATACCGGTTCTGGGGCAGATGTCGTTTGCCGTGCTGCTGTTGCTCGGCATCGGCGTCTACTTCACGATCCGCACCGGCTTCGTTCAAACACTCACCTTCTCCAAAGCCGTCGCAGTAATGCGCCGCGGTCAATCAACATCAGTCGGCGTAAGTCCTCTCGCAGCATTCATGCTGGGCTTAGCGATGCGAGCAGGTCCAGGCAATATCGTCGGCGTGACAGGGGCGATCACCGTTGGTGGGCCTGGCGCGTTGTTCTGGATGTGGGTTGCCGCATTATTCGGCATGGCGACTGCGTTTGTTGAGTCCGTTCTTTCGCAGCTGTTCAAGGAACGCAAAAACAATGAGTTCGTTGGAGGCATGCCCTTCTATGGCGAACGGATTCTCGGCGGAAAGCGCGCGGTAGGTATTTTCCTTTCTCTGGCTTTTATTGTGTACGCGCTGTTCAACGTGCCCGCGCAGACCTTCAATGTCTTCACTGCCATCGGCATGATCGCGGACACCGCCACTGGCGAGGTTTCGCAACGACAATCACCTCTGTACTATGGCATCGCCATCGTGCTTATCTGTAGCTGCGCCTACCTTATTCTTGGTGGTATACGTCGGGTCATTGCCTATACCAATATCATCGTGCCGGGAATGGCGGTGGTGTTCTGCGGCATCTCGATGCTGATAATGTTAATTAACTTGCCCCTGATTCCGTACTTTTTTCAGGAAGTGATTACTGGCGCTTTTGCTCCCGACGCTCTGTTCGGCGGCACTATTGGAGTAGCACTGGCAGAAGGGGTTCGACGCGGCTTGATGTCCAACGAAGCAGGTCAAGGGACGATTACGATGGCGGCTGCTGTCGCCGACAGCGATCATCCCTGCGAGCAGGGTTTCGTACAGAGCTTCGGGGTCTTCATTGACACGATAGTGATCTGCACCATGACCGGGTTCATCGTGGTAATGGCGCATCTGTGGACTGAGGTTGGTAGCGGCGAATGGGCTCTAGCCAGCGCATCTCGGATCGGCGTTTATGTAAACTCTGTTCAAGCATTGCTGCCAGCAGCCACGATCAAGATAGTGACCATCATCGTCTCTGCCTGCTATTGCTTGTTTGCGTTTACCACATTACTCGGCATGATTTCTTTTGCAGAAATTTCCGCCAATTTTATTTCCCGCTCGCCTCACTTCATTCTGTTGATTCGCGTACTAGGGTCGCTCGTCTTCGTGCCATTTGGCGCACTCACCGTGCTGGCTGGGCTCGAGCTTGGGAATCTTTGGGCTATCACGGACCTGACCAATATCGTGATGGTCTATCTCAATATTCCAATTCTTCT
>JBBSPQ010000582.1:0-2342 GCA_038258585.1 Pseudomonadales bacterium | reverse complement strand
GGGAGTAATTGCAAGGAATCGATTGCTTCGACCCCCACAGCTCTTTTTAACCAAGTGGCCTGAGAGTTGAGTTTTGAGACTTCCATTTTTGGAGGAACTGGAATGGGTAATCGTGGAACCGCGCTTTGCAGGCAGCCCTTGCGGTAATAGGGTGTAAACATCTGATACGGCGTTTTATCGCTTTTCAACACCTGCCACGGCTCCCACAACAGGGAACCGTTATGACTGTATATCTCTACCCCTATCTGGCGAAGATTTTCCTTGAGGCTTTTGTCGCGAGCAATACGCCAGGGCTCGTAGCATCGGTTCCAATGAACCGCGTGCGCCCCGGTTTCTGTTATCAGTTTCGGAAGCAATTCAATGGGATTCCCCCGCAACACCAATAGCTTTCCCTGTAGGCTGCTATTGAGTTGCCGCAGTGAGTGATGTAACCACCAGCGGCTGGCTCCCCCTATCGACCATTCTCCTGAATTGATGTCGTCAAGAATGTAGATCGGGATAACAGCACTCTGCCTAGCGGCTGCAGTCAAAGCGGGATTATCGGCAAGACGCAGGTCCTGCCTAAACCAAAGGATGGTGGGGGGAATCACGTTAGGCATCAGCTACAGCAAACCCGATCACGGCCCGCACTTTTTGCCTCATAAAGTTTGTCGTCGGCACGTTGCACAATGCCGTCCATGCTTTCGTTTTCGCGCAGAGAGGCGACGCCGGCGCTAATCGTTGTTGGACGTCCGCTGGAGAACCGGTGTTGGCGCACAGTAGCCACAATTCGTTCCGCTAGCACCAGTGCATTTTCCAACGTCGTTTCGGGGCACACGATCAGAAACTCTTCTCCGCCCCAACGGCTGACGATGTCCACTTGACGTGCACATTCCCTGATGATTTGCGCTACTTCAACCAGTACTTTGTCACCGGTGAGGTGTCCCTGTTCATCGTTGATTTTCTTGAAATGGTCAACATCGAGAATCACCACGGAGAGTTCGTGAGAAAATCGCCGCACTCGATTGATTTCCTGCTGAAACAGAACGTTGCTAAAGCTGCGATTGTACATGCCAGTCATGGTGTCCGTTTGAGACAGGACGCGCAGTTCCGTGTTCAGCTTTCGTAGACGCAGAATCCAGAATAGACTCGTCAGCAGGATGATGGAGAATCCGGCAATCAGGCTTCTGACCAGTGTGTAGTCAATTCCCGTAGTGACGGTAATCAGAATGTGACTGTCTACAATCTGATTGCGTTCCTGCTCTGTGATTGTCGCAATCCCTTTGTTGAGGATATTCCGCAGCATGGTGTTGCGACCCGATACGCCAATGCGCATTAGATTGTTGTAGTCCTGAGCCTGCCCCGCAATTTTCAGATTGAACCAGCCTTCTGTCTTGATCGTATAGGCCGCCACAATAAGAGAGCGCATGGTCAAATCGGCCCTGCGCTCTGAAACCATCTCAAACGCGGTGCGTTCGTCGTTAGTGATCATCATGTTCAAGTTAGGGAAGTCATTTTGGATTCTGGCGACTGTGGTGACGCCATCCGGCAATGCGATTGTTTCGCCTGCCAACGCGACAAGATCGACAATGAAAGGGTGCTCCTCTCTGGTAATGAAGACGTTGACGTCATTGAGGAGAGGGTCAGTGAATATAAGCCATTCGTCGCGCTCAGGAGATTGCACTACGAAATTAATGAGTGCACAGTCCCCGCGCCGACTGGCGAGCATACTTTCCTGCCAGTCTGTGGTCTCAACCAGTCTGAGTTTCATGCCGACGCGGTTAGCAACAAGCTGGAGTAAATCGGCTCCGATGCCAAAATATCCGCCCGCCTTGTCGATGCTTTCGAAGGGAGCCCAGTCTGGGTCCACGCAAAACGTCACTTCCTGAGTGCTATCGAGATAAACGCGCTCTTCTTCTGTCAACACAACGTCTGCCGCACTTGCGATAGGGGCGAAAAGCGCAAGAGAGAACAATGCTCTAGCGAGGAATATAATTGTGCTTTGGGCAGGTCTGTGCCTACGCGGGTTGGACGGACGGATCATAAAAGCTCATTTGGGTGGCTATGCTGACGATACAACAATCGCAGATGTTCAAGTACTCGGATTGGTTATCGGCATGATACCCCGATCATTGTAACTATTTGTATCCGAACAGGATCAAGAGAAGCAAATAGTGTATATTTCGCGGCCAATTCATTTCAATGTCTGATCTGCCTCTGCCCAAGCGGGCGGAATACATGGTTTCGTTCCAATAAAAGTGAGTGTTCTTCGATGAATTTAGATAACCGCTGTTCATTGCTGGCCAAAGCCGGTTCCGCTTTCTGCCTAGTATTAGCCACGGCTGTCCCGGCACTGAGTTATG
>JBBSPQ010000581.1:0-2346 GCA_038258585.1 Pseudomonadales bacterium | reverse complement strand
GCGCTTCCCACTTTCTCAAATGTGCTCTGCACTGGAATGACAAAATGCGTACCAATATAACAGCCCGAGTATACATTCTGTTGTAGAAACAGCAATTTTGCAGGTAATTGAACATTTATTCGGTAGTCAGTTGGGCGACTATTAAGTATACTCGGGCGCACGAAAAAAGTACGTCAAAACAAGCAGCTAAATTTTTGGTAAAGAGCCCGTAAGGTGGAAAAACCGACTCGACCCACCCGTCAGACCTTGGACAATCTGCCCAGCTTGCCTCAGGTACTGCTGAAGATTCTTGATGCTGTCACCAATGACTCGGCAGACTTTCAGTCCCTTGTAAAGATCATACGGCAGGACACTGCCATCGCCACCCGTCTGATTAGTATCGCCAATTCCAGTTACTATCGCCGTCAGCACAGTTGCGATTCAGTCGACCGTGCCCTGATGTATCTGGGTATCGAAACAGTCAAAACACTGGTCATTACCACTACTGTCAAACAATACTTCAACCATTTCAATCAGCGGCATCAGCAGTTCATGCGCCAATTCTGGTTTCGCTCGCTCGTTTCTGCTAACACCGCCCAGGTACTTGCCAGCCTGACCAGTTACAACGCGCCCTCTGAAGCCTATCTATGCGGGTTGCTGCTGGACGTCGGGCAACTCTGTCTACTGACGGATGACGACAAAACTTATCATCCGATTCTGGTTGCCAGCGCCGAAGATGATCAGCAACTGCTTAGCGCGGAACGCAAGGCTTTGTCGATGACGCACTGCGAAGTCGGAGCCAGCTTGCTGGATGGCTGGGCGCTAGACAATTTTATGGCAGAAGCGGTTCGTCATCACCATGAGCCAGCCGCGCGCATTCAACAAAGTCACCATTTGGTCAAAATCATCAACCTCGCCAGCGAGCTCAGTGCCCACAATACTCCATCGGAAGCAGCGCTGGCCAAAGCCAATCAATTGTTCGGATTGAATGAAGATCTGGTGATCGAGTTGCGTTATCGCATTGCCGCAGATGTGCGCAAAATAGCGGATAATATGGGCATTTCCATTGATGAGGAAGGCAGTGCCCAGGCCGATATCCTGGGACACCAGAAGCTGGGTGAAAAGCTCAGCGAGATATCACAGCTCCAGAATTTTCGACAAAGCCTGCAATTGCCGCGCAACGCCGAAGCTTTACAGAGCGATATTCAGCGCAGTCTCTACCTGAGTTTCGGTATCGAGCGTTATGTGGTGTTCATGCACAACAGCGCCCTGAACACCTTAGAAGCCAGAATAAGCGCAAATGCCAGTACACCCGACTTCGTTATTGACAACACGATAGATGACAATCTGGTTCATAATTGCTTTGTCTCGCAACACGCCTGCTCCTCCGAGACTCGCACCACCCCGGAATTATCAATTACCGATCAGCAGTTGTTAAACTATTGTCGGCAACCGTTCCTGTTATGCATGCCCTTTGCGGCATCGAATCGCCGTGGCGTGCTGGTCGCTGGTGCTGATCGCGAACTGCTGAAGCAGCAACGGCAAAAGCCTGCATTCTGGCAAAACCTGCTCAACGATGTCGGGCATCTTTTCATCGCCTCTTTGCCTGCTAGCAGCGCGACAGCCGAACCCAGTGAGGACAGTCGCAGAATCAGTGAAGCTGTCCACGAGGTCAGTAATCCTTTGAGCATCATCAACAACTATCTGGAAATGTTGCGCATCAAACTCGGCAGCAGTCACGATACAGAAAATGACTTCAAGGTACTGAAAGAAGAGATCGACCGCATTGGCAAGATTCTGCTGCGGCTGGAGGATCCGCAGCAGATCAGTGATACAGAGCTTGTGGACGTTAACCAAACCATAGAAGATCTGTCACGTGTTCTGAACCACTCCATTGCACTGACTCATGGCGTCAAGATAAACCTGGCACTTGACAAGGCTCTGAAGCCATTGATACTTAACAAGGTGGCTCTACGACAGATACTCACCAATTTGCTCAAGAATGCCATAGAAGCAATGTCGCAAGGCGGCGTGTTGAGCATAACGACGCAGAGTCGGATCAACGCCAACGGCACAACGTTCTTTGCAATCACTTTGGAAGACAATGGACCGGGTATTCCCGAGCAGGTCATGGCAAAACTATTCAAACCGGTAGCGACAACTAAGGGAGATAACCATTCAGGGCTAGGATTGAGTGTAGTCAAGAAACTCACGGACGAAATGCACGCGCAGATTTTCTGCAGCAGCGATAGCAGTGGTACGCAATTTAAGTTGCTTTTCCCAATCAGCCCGTAGAACCTTGTGAGATTCGAAATGAGTGCAGCGATAAAAATGAGTACTGACGAAGTCAAGGAGTGTCCGATCTTG
>JBBSPQ010000580.1:0-2355 GCA_038258585.1 Pseudomonadales bacterium | reverse complement strand
CCCATCACTGGCACGGCCATGATGATGCTGTATGAGGAAGGCAAATTCAGCCTCGACGATCCAGTAGAAAAATTCATTCCGGAGTTCGCCAATCTCAAAGTAGCGAAAGAAGACGGCCCGGACGGCATGCCCGTTGTCGAAGAACAGAATCACAAAATGACCATGCGCGAGCTGATGAGCCACACCGGAGGCCTGACCTACGGGGCTTTCTCCCGTTCACAGGTCGATACGCTTTATACCCAAGCCAACGTGCTCGACCGTAATTCAACACTGAAAGACATGATCGGCAAACTGTCGAAGATTCCACTGCGTCAACAGCCCGGAAGTGTCTGGCACTACAGTGTGTCGGTGGATGTTCAGGGTTATCTGGTCGAAGTGCTGTCTGGCAAAACGTTTGAGGTCTTCCTGCAGGAACGTCTGTTTACTCCTCTGGCGATGAAGGACACTCGTTTCTATGTTGGCAAGGAAAAGGCCGATCGATTCTCGCGCGAATACACCTCCGGGCCTAACGGCCTGAGCAGCCCAGAGAATGGCGATTTCGTAGAACCTGCACCGTTTTTCTCCGGTGGTGGCGGCCTCACTTCCACCGCTGGCGATTACTTGCGCTTTGCACAAATGATCGCCAATGGCGGTGAACTGAATGGGGTCCGCATCATCTCTCAGGACACCGTTGACCTGATGCGAGCGGTTCAATTGCCCGCAGGTATGACGGAGATTCCAGGCTACGCCGGGAATGCTTTCGGTCTGGATTTCGCGGTCGTGATGGACCCTGCCAAGAATGGTGGTATGTCAAAAGGCAGCTACTGGTGGTGGGGAATCGCTGGCTCGTGGTTCTGGATTGATCCAGTCGAAGATCTGGTGTTCGTAGGCATGATTCAAAATCGTAACCTAGGCTATGCGCGTCAGCTGCAGTTGATGAGCAAAGAATTGGTGTACGGCGCCGTTACGGAGTCGGCTCAGTAGCCTTTCATCGGCAGACCGACAGGAAATACAACGGCTCTTTCGCGAGTTGCTATTGCTGACCTGCAAGCAGAATCTGGCTGGCTCTTGAAGAACACGACAGCATTGTCCTGAACCTGAAGAGCCAGTTTCAGGACACCTGCGATTTCAAAATCCATTCAGTGTCGCATAGCGATCGCGATGAAACGCCGCATCGCCGAGATACTGCTGCACGACGCGGGCACGCTTCAAATAGAAGCCGATATCGAACTCGTCGGTCATCCCGATTCCGCCGTGCATCTGCACACCTTCGTTGCTGATGTTATCGAGCACTTCCGAGAGTTTCGCCTTGACGATACTCGCGAGTACGGGAATATCCTTCTGTTCGCCATCCAGTTCACTGAAGGCTCTGCGCACGGCGGAGCGACAAAGCTCTAACTCGCTGTACATGGTCGCCGCCCGATGTTGCAACCCCTGAAAGGAACCAATCAAGACGCCAAACTGCTCACGAGTCTTCAGATAATCGATGATGCGATCGAACACTTCTTGCGCGTTGCCCAGCATTTCCGCCGCCAACCCAATGCGGCCGACATCGAGGGTCTTTTCCAACACGTCGAAGCCAGAATCGATTTCTCCCAGTACGGCATTACGATCAACTCGCACATCCCGCAGAGTGAGCTGCGCAACATTTCGGCTGTCCACCATATTCAATCGCTGAACTTCCAGCCCTGCTGTTTTGCGGTCAACGAGAAACAACGTGACGCCGTGTGTATCGTCGCGTTGCCCGGACGTGCGCGCCACTATGATGAGCTTCTCGGCGATATGTCCATCAAGCACCATCGTTTTAGTGCCGTTCAGCACGAACCCGTTGTCCGTTAATGTTGCCATCGTGTCCACTCTCTTAGGATTGTGGAAGGCGGTCTCATCATGTGCGAGGGCCATGACCAGCACTCCGCTGGCAATCATTGGTAGCAACGCTGTCTTCTGCGCTTCATTGCCACCCAAATTAATCGTGGTCGCACACAGCAGGACAGTGGAGAGCAGTGGCGTTGGCACCAATGTACGACCGGTTTCCTCCAGCACGATCTCGAGTCCGCCATAGCCAAATTCAAAACCACCATAACACTCCGGAATCGCCATGCCGGCCAGACCTAAAGCCACCATCTGTTGCCAAAGTGCTTCGGAATATCCAATTTCATCCTTGGTGTCGCGCAGGCGGCGCAACTCATTCACAGGTGCATTTTCCTGACAGAAACTACGGACGGAATCACGTAGCATCAGTTGATCTTCGCTCAATACCATTGTCATTGCTGCTTCTCCTTCTTGCGCACAGGGGTCGGCATTTCTGGCAATCCCAACACGCGTTTGGCTATTACATTCAACTGAATCTCGGCGGTCCCTCCTTCAATCGAATTG
>JBBSPQ010000579.1:0-2358 GCA_038258585.1 Pseudomonadales bacterium | reverse complement strand
GCCTTTGATGAGATCGAGGGGCTCGGTCCTGAAGGCCATTCCCATTCCATTTGTCATGTGGCCCACGCGCAAAAAGCCGGAGTGTCGTGGCTGGAATTCGCCGCCAATCCCGGTCCGATGGTGGTGGGAGCCACTCAGGGCGCCTCCTGCTTCGGACCAGCCTACGAATTCGCTTTCATTGCCGACACCGAACTGCGCAAGCGTAAGGTACGGGACAAGGTGCCGATGACTTTCGTGACCTCAGAACCCTATATCGGCCATCTGGGTCTGGGAGGAGTGGGAGATACCAAGGGCATGCTAGAAGCCACCTTGCGGGAACGGCATATAAAATGGATCTGCAACGCCCGCATCAAAAGCGTGAAGGCAGAAGGAGTGCTGGTTGAGGAATGCGATGCCACTGGTACTGTTGTAAAGGAGCACACGCTTCCGTCCCGCTTTTCGATGTTCATTCCGCCGTTTCGTGGCATTGAGGCTTTGAAGGATACCGGCGCGCTGGTCAATCCAAGGGGTTTTGTCATTGTCGACAAGCATCAACGCAATCCCACCTACCCTAACGTGTTCGCTGTCGGTGTTTGTGTTGCCCTGCCCCCGGTTGAGGTCACTCCGGTACCGACTGGGTGCCCCAAGACCGGCTACATGATCGAGACTATGGTGACCGCCACGGCCGAAAACATCCGCCAGCTTATTCGAGGAGACTTGCCAACCCACGAACCCACTCTCAACGCGATCTGTTTAGCCGATTTTGGTGACGATGGGGTGGCGTTTGTCGCGCAGCCACAGATTCCACCGCGCAACATCAACTGGGCTTCGCGCGGGAAGTGGGTGCACGTGATGAAGATAGCTTTCGAAAAGTATTTCCTCAACCGTATACGACGGGGCAAGACCGAGCCGATTTATGAAAAATATCTGCTCAAGATGATAGGCATCGAACAGGTGAAGAAATAGTGAGGAGCAATTGCGACGGTTCTATCGGAATAATACGAACCAGATGATCTATATCAGTTTGCAATTGCATTTCCGCTTTAGAATTCTCCCGAAGGTTTACTGTTTGCGTGGTGTTCGATCATGAAAAAATGTGTTTATGTGCTTGTCGCCGATAGTGGTCGCGCTAGGATCTTTCTCGCCGAGATGCCGGTCACTGCCCTCACTCCCATCTACAACGAACTGCATTTCGAAGGCAGAAAAAAGCCATCGGAAATTGATACTGACAGGCCTAGCAGTAAGCAGAATGACTCAGGGGCGTCCCACAGCTTCGCCGGCGAGTGCAGCTCATATGAGGAAGACTCTTATGCCAGAGCGCTATGCAAACTACTGGACAAGGCCCGCCGTGGCGAGAAATTCACCGCTCTGGTACTGGTGGCGCCGCCGCACTTCCTCTGCGAGCTGCGCAAGCACTTGAGTCCCGCCTGCTCGAAAATCCTGATTAACAGCCACCCCAAAGATCTGGTTAAAAATTCCGATGCAGACGTTCTCTCGACATTGTTGGCAGGCAACCCCGAACTTACCGCTATTCCGTCAGCGAGCATTTAGAGCAAATCGTTCAGACAAGGCTGGATTCGCGTAACAGTTGCAGGAGTACGTGTACATCCACCGGTTTTCGCAACAGTTCACAATTGAGTTCGCGGGCTTCACGGGCACGCAGCTCGGAACTATCGCCAGTCATGACAATGGCGGGTACATCTCTCCCCAGCACGGTCCTGAGCCGGATCAGTAGTTCAATACCGGTTTCCTTCTTAGCGAGTCCGTAGTCTGTGACGACAAGATCGGGTTGCGTTGTCGCGATAGCCGCCATGGCTTCGTCCGGGCTGCTCGCCACTATCACCGTGTAGCCGGACAAACGCAGAAACAGACTAGTGGAATCCAAAACGGCGGGATCATCATCGATCAACAGAATAACTCCGGTGCCTTTGCGTTGCTGAGGGCGAGCTGTCACTTGTGTTGCGGACCGGCCGCTCTGCCGCTCTGCCAGTGGCACCAGCACACTGAAGCAGGAGCCTTTGGGGAGAGTCGACTTTACTTCCAGTTTGAGCGATAGCAGCTGCGCGATCAGTTTGACGATAGACAGACCGAGCCCAAGGCCTTTGCCTCTATAACCGAGCGTGTCTTCCAGTTGTCGGTATTCATCGAAAATCTTGTTAAGTTCACTCGCAGGGATGCCCGGCCCATTGTCACAAACCTGAACCCTGAGTTGGCCGTTCGTGCGCCGACAACCCACCACGATATGACCCCCTGCCGGGGTGTACTTGATGGCATTGGCGACGTAATTGGTGATGATCTGTTCAAGCAGTGCAGGGTCGGAACTGACTGTGACCGACGAGTCGATCACGACAAGATTGTGGTGTTTTTTCCGCGCATGGG
>JBBSPQ010000578.1:0-2359 GCA_038258585.1 Pseudomonadales bacterium | reverse complement strand
TGTCAGTCTATAGGTACCCCGGTAAAACGAAGGAATCGGACTGGGTTTTAAAAGCTTGGTTGAGTCGTCAGTAATTTCATCAACATCGCCAACCTGAATAAACTGATCTCCGTAAGCTCCACCTCTGGCGTAGGCAATGCCGTCACGAACAGCCAGATAGACACCAGTTTCTTGATAGAAACGAAAAACATCAAAACCGCTACCAAACTGGTTAAAACTAAATGCGCCTGTAGGGAAGAGGTTATCGAACGAGTCTTCAACGGCGTCGAAGAAATCATTGATGATGTCTAAGTTGGCGATCGTGCCACATTCTGCAGGATTGGTAGCAACCTCTAGAAACGCCAAACGACCATAACTGCTTCCTGTAAGCGAAGTCACTGACAACTCAGAAAAAATAACGGAATCGGTATCCAACACAAAACTCAAATCGGATTCTTCTGCATCCCAGTACGCCAGATTGATAGCCTCATCTCTCAATACTGGATTTTTCAGCACCAACCCTTGTGTACACAGAGTGCCACTCGCCGTAATAGTCACTGTCGTTTCGGTACCCGCAGGAATTGGCGAGGCCGCGGTCGTGTTAACCATCTGCACAACGTAGCTGCCCACCAAGGCATCTGGAATGCTCACTGGAGTGGACTCTTGAGCCATAATTGATGCGGGAAAGCCAGCACTGCAGACAAAAGTGGCTGCACTCATGCATTTTATGAGATTCTTCAACATATCGTGTCTATCCCTACTCACTTGAAACTTACGTGCCTTTGCGGCTATACAACATTAGAACCTAAGTTTATAGCGACTTCCTAGCACCCTATCTTTAATTCCGTGACAAAAATAGGTTCGGATCACATATGGTACATAAAATTCGATGCATGACAGTCAGTTTATAAATCGAATAAGCTTACAAAAAATTGCTTATCAGGTTCTCTTATGCACATCGATCTCAACGCCGACCTCGGCGAAGGCGGCCCTCACGATATCGAACTGCTGAAACTGGTGAGTTCAGCCAATGTCAGCTGCGGTGTGCACGCGGGCGATGCAGAAACAATATCAAATACATTACGCATGGCGGTAGAACACAACGTTCGCACCGGCGCGCACCCCTCCTTTCCAGATCGCGAACACTTTGGACGGAGGGACATGCAACTGGACTTCAATGCTCTGCGCAGCCATCTCCTTTACCAACTTGGAGCCATCGCCACTATCGCCACTTCAGTAGGCGCCACTATCACTTATATAAAGCCTCACGGCGCGCTCTACAATCAAGCCGCCAAAGACACCGATTTGGCTGAATATATCGTTCGAATCGTACAGGAGTTTAATCCGACTCTAACGATAGTCGGACTCGCGGGAGGCGAGCTGGTGCGTATTTCGAACCAGATGGGATTAAAGTCACTTTCCGAGGTATTTGCAGACAGGGTTTATTCAGCCGATGGTTCCCTGCTGCCTCGTTCAGACCCACGCGCTCTCATTCAGGATCCTGAGCAAGCGATTGCGCAAAGTCTCAGCATGGTCCTTGATGGGGTGGTGACCGCAGTGGACGGCAGTCTTGTAAAAGTGCGGGCAGACACACTTTGCCTGCATGGTGATACTCAGGAAGCGCTTCTGTTAGCACGGAAACTCATCGTCGCATTTACTGTAAACAATATTACGGTTGGTTGAATGCAAAACTGACAATACGCAGTTATGGCACAACTTGCAGATTAACCTCATTGCTGATCGGCCAGCTAACCCAAACTTCTCATCGCTGACTCCAGCAAAGTCATTAGTCCTCCTGGCAATACTCCAGGGACGATCAATGCAATTATGAGAAGCAACAGTAATCCGTGCGGAATGACATCTCTCAACCCGGCGATAGGCAATGGGGATTCAAGAGGATCGTGTTGATCCAGCGGTGTCAGCATGCGATAGACGATACGTAAATAGTAGAACAGCCCAATACCGCTGCCGATGATCATCGCACCCAGCAACCACCACTGCTCGCCCTCGACACCTGCGGCGAAAATGTAGAATTTGCCAATGAAGCCTATAGTCAGCGGAATACCGGCGAGCGAAAGTAACATTGCGGTGAAGACCAGTGCCAGCCAAGGACTGCGCCAGAACAGTCCTTGATAATGCCCAAGATGGTCTCTTTCCTGCGCGCTGTCTGACACGACTATCATCACCCCGAACGCGCCAAGTGTCGTTATCACATAAGCAGCCAGATAAAAGCCTACAGCTTCCCCTCCCAGAGAGTCCGCAGACGCATCCAGCGTCATTAAGGCAATCAACAGATAGCCCATGTGCGCGATCGACGAATACGACAGCAGACGCTTAAGATTGGCCTGCAACAACGCCAACAGGTTTCCGCCAATAATTG
>JBBSPQ010000577.1:0-2364 GCA_038258585.1 Pseudomonadales bacterium | reverse complement strand
TCGTACAGAAGCAGGCAGAAGAAACTGGGCAGGAGATCTCTCCCGATACCATCTGGAATCTGTTTAAGCAGCATTATCTAGACTCGTCACACCCGGTCAAACTGGACAGCTTCAGCATGCAGCGCGCCAACGAGAATGAGCGCGAATCATTCACTGCCGGCATTCGCTGTTTCGATGACTACCTGAAAGTCACCGGCGAAGGCGATGGCGTGCTGGATGCTTTTGTCGAGGCATTGAAAGCCGAGACCGGCGTTGAATTTGAAATTATGGAATATGGTGAACACGCACTGGGGCAGGGCGCAGATGCCGAGGCCGTGACCTACATCCAGTTGAAAAGCGAGTCCACCCGGTACACAGGCGTCGCGATCAGTCGTGACATCGTGTCTTCGTCTCTGAACGCTTTGCTGCGTGCTGCCAGTCAGCTACTCAGCGAAAGTCAGGAACGTCGCGTCGCCTGATCAGATGCCCCGTGCGGTGGTAACTCATAAGGTCAATCACCGATAGCAGTCTTCACAAGAGATTCCGCGGACTGAAAATCAAGCAACGGATCAGCGCCCTTTCTGTGACTCTCTACTCGGGCCAGACAGAAAGGGCGCGCCCTTTTTGCCATCTGCCTCAAACTATTTCTCCCTTCCTTGCGACTATTCGCGTAAACCCATTATCCTTGAGCCATTTTTCAAGGCGGAGCAATCAAGCCCAGTTCGATAGGGATAGTATTGCAAGCCATTTCCAGTGCGCTTCCAGGATCAGGCTGAATGAGTTTTACAGAACAGGACGAAGCGCTTATCAGCGCCGCGCTCAATGGTTCGGCCCGTGCCTGGGACAATCTGGTGCGACGTTACGAGACCAGAGTGTATAACTTCAGCCTGAGGTTGATGGGCGATCAGACCGATGCGTTGGACCTGATGCAGGAAGTCTTTCTTGGCATCTATCGCAACCTGCACCGCTTTCGAGGCGATTCATTGTTCACTACCTGGGTGTTCAGAATTGCTCATAACAAAGCTGTTGATATGAACAGGCGACGGCGCCAGTTTTCGGAGCAGGATGTTTACGCTGGAGAGGATGAATCTGATCCGTTCGAGCAGATTGCCAGCGGTAATGAGCAGCATGATCCTGCCGTTGCGTTTACAACATTGCGTGGTAATGACGCCATCAACGCGCATTTGAATGCGCTGTCATGGGAGCAACGGATGATAGTTGAACTGAAGGTGTTCCAATCGCACACATTTGAGGAAATCGCCGAGTTGCAGGACATTCCCGCCAATACCGCGAAGACCCGTTTTTATACAGCCTTGAGAAAACTCAAGAGCCTTATGGAGCAAGACCATGTCATGTAAGCAAACAGAACTTCTGGTCAGTGACTTTTTCGATGAGGCCGTGCCACACTCGCAGCGCATGCTTCACGAAAACCATTTGCAGGAATGCGCCGAATGCCAGCAAGCGCTCGCTTCTGCTCAGGCGGTTAACACGCACCTTTTGCAGTGGCGTGAACAGGCGGCACCGACGTGGAACCGCAGAACGGCATTTATCGAAAATGAGAAAGCGGGACCGAAGCGTCAGCGGATCTTTTCCTGGTGGCAATGGGTACCGTTGGCCGCATCACTGGTGTTGACAATGGCTGTTCTGTTCAACATGCAAATCAGGAGTACCGAGGATGGATTCGTTGTTGTCTTTGGCAGTCAGACACAAATGAGTCGTGCGGATATTCAACAGCAACTCGCGCAGTTTGAAGAGCAGCAAAGGGTTTCTCAGGCGCAGGAAATTGCGACATTCACTGCGCGTCTTGAAGAGCGCCAGGACAGTAATAACACTCGCCTTATGGCGGCTGTCATGACGGGCGTGGTTGATCGTGTGGTGGAACAATTTGAAGAGAGCAACAGTCGCGGCTTGCAACAGGTGATGGCCTATGTGGACGGTCAGCGTCAGCAGGATTTGCAGACCTTGCAGAGCAGTTATCAGCAGTTAGCTGATAGCGATTATCAGACCATTCGTTCAGTTCAGCAGCTCGCGTCCTATGTGCAGTATCAGGCTGAGTGATTTGAGGAGATTGGCAATGAATCCATTGATTAAGAATCGATTGAAGAAGGCCTTCCCGCATCGTGTTATTGGTGCCAGTCTTTTGCTCACCCTGATGCAGCCGGCTTTTGCTCAGGGCTTGGATCAGGATCAGGCCGCAGCGTTTGATGACATACAAAAAAATATCGAACTTTTCTCAGGCGTGTTACGTGAAGCCCTCGGCCTTAATCAGCGCGCAGGGTTATTCAATCCGCTGGTGGGTTCGGTGCGAGGAATCTACCTCGCCGAGCAGGGAATCATTCTGGAAGTGGTGACGCCATTAGCCAGTAATCGTTCTATGTTAAGCAT
>JBBSPQ010000576.1:0-2372 GCA_038258585.1 Pseudomonadales bacterium | reverse complement strand
TAGCCAGTGCCGAAGTCATCCAGAGCGACCTTAAGCCCCATCGCCTTCATGTCTTCCAATAACTTTATCGCTCGGCGTGGATGATTGATTACGGTACTTTCCGTAATTTCAATTTCGAGTTGATGTGCAGACATGCCGGAGACATGTAAAACCGTCTTGATTTTGTGGATTAATTCAGGATCGTTAAATTGTCTGGCAGACAGATTGATGGCGAGGCAGAATGGGAAGAGACCCCGCTTTTGCCATTCCACTGACTGCATGCATGCAGTCATGAGAACCCATTCCCCGATAGGAATAATCATTCCGTTTTCTTCCGCAATAGGAATAAACCGTTCTGGAGAAATTGGGCCAAGTTGAGGATTGTGCCATCTCAGAAGAGCTTCAGCTCCGGCAATCAAGCCGCTGCGCAGATTCAGTTTTGGCTGATAGTAGAGCGTCAATTCGTTTTGTTTTATTGCATTGCGGAGATTGATTTCAAGATCGTTCTTTTCCTGACTTCGTAAATGAATGATGCGAGAATAAAACTGGAAGTTATCTTTACCTTCCTCTTTGGCGACATACATTGCGGCATCGGCGTGCTTGATCAACGTCTCTTCGTCTAGTGCATCGATGCCATAGATGCTGATGCCAATACTGACGGTGATTCGACATTCTTTGCCACTCAGAATTATTGGATCGGCAAAAGTTGCTAATACATTGCTGGCGACCTTGCTGATCTTTTTCCTGTCAGTAACTTCCTGTAATAGAATAACAAACTCATCGCCACCCATACGCGCAACCACATCGCTGGCACGTAGGGGTATTCTGAGGCGGTGAGCCACTTCCTTCAAAAGTGAGTCACCCATGTGATGACCATAGGTGTCGTTGATCAGTTTAAAGCGATCTAGGTCGATGAAGAAAACTGCAAAACCACGGTTATTGTAACGTGTGGCAAGTTTGGTCGCCGCTTCCAGTAACTCCTTGAACATTACGCGGTTAGGAAGCCCGGTAAGATGATCATGAGTCGCGAGGTATTTTATATGATCAGAGATGCGTTTACGTTCGGTCACATCGCGCGAGATGCCGCGATAACCATTGAATTGATTCTTGTCGTTGAAGAACGGTTCACCGCTGAGAGACAGGTGGTACACGGTTTCTTCTGAGTTGGTAAAACTGATTTCAAAATCCCGAAAGCGCTCTTGCTTGTTAAGGATACTTTTAAACTGATCCCAGCTCATGGAGTTTGGCGTGATTCTTTCAAAATTCCAGAGGTGATTTCCAATCAAAGCACTCACTGCATGTAAATTACTGTCGCCAACGATGTTGCCTTCATACTTGGTGAACCTGAGCTGCGCGTCCTGCTCCCAATAGAAATCGGATGATAAATTTGTCAGGCTGCGAAAACGCTCTTCACTTTCACGCAATACCTGCTCCGCTTCGTGTCCTTGTCTTTCACTCTCAAAATTGTCCAGAGCGAAAGAAGCATTGTCGGTCATGTTTTGCAGTAAATTAACGATTTCCTCATCAAACGGATTTTTCTCGGTGGAATAGAACAGTAGTACACCCACTGGAATCTTTCGAGTGAGTAGGGGAAACGCGGCGGCGCTTTGAACGCCGTTTTTACCTGCCATATTATGCCAAGGACCAGTACGGGTGTCGGCAAGATAATCGTTGCTTATACAAGCCTTGCCGGTGCGAAAAGCTGCGCCTGCAATGCCACGCCCTTCTGGCCGGTCATCCGCAACCGAAACGAAGATTGCCGAAGCGATCCGATGGCTAGTGCCAGCGTAGGCAACGGCGCGAAGATTGTCCGGACCGTCCGGAGTGAGAATAATAGCAACGTTGAATTTACCGCCTTTGATGGCGGCTTCACACACACTTTGAAACAGCGCTTGTGGCGTCTCGGCTCGTAGAATCGCAGCGTTGGTTTCGCTAAGCGCCGAGAACATTTGTTGCAGTTTCTGCGCACTTTCTTCGGATTGTTTGCGTCGCGTGATATCGCGAGTCGCTCCGATGATGATCCAACGGCCGTCGATACACGTCGCGCGACTGTATGTTTCAATGGTGGTCGGCCTGCCTTGCGGGCTGATAACATTTTTCTCAATTCGACTGCTTGTTCCTTCTGCAATTAGTCGATCATAGCGATTGGCAATTTCGTCCTCAGGTTCATTAAGCGTGTTCGAGGGACCAATCTGCAAGAGTGTTTCACGGCTGACTCCAGCGTTCCTGCATGCCGTCTCATTGACATCAATGAAACGCATGGTGGCGCGGTCAACCAGATAGATCATGTCTCCTGACATGTCCATTGCTGCTCGAAAGCGCCGCAACGAGTGTTCATTGCCGACTTGATGGGTAATATCTCTGGCGACACAGTGGTAGCCAGTGAATTGTTT
>JBBSPQ010000575.1:0-2385 GCA_038258585.1 Pseudomonadales bacterium | reverse complement strand
TGTCCTTAGTGGCAATCTAATTTAGTTCTTCAACCGTTATCATCTGACCCCGTTATGCTGATTTTCACTTTTTCTGGTCAAGTGCATCTTTCAAGCCAGCAAAAGGGTTGTAGGTGGCACCTGTGCTCTTGGATTCTGAAGAGCCGCCATAACGAATAAAATTCTCAAACTTACTGTGCTCCTCATCATGGCAATAAAGACATAACAGTTCCCAGTTGCTGCCATCGGTTGGATTGTCGTCGTGATTGTGATTGACATGATGAACGGTGAGCTCGGTGAGATTGGTGCGCGTGAATTCTCGTGCACAGCGTCCGCATATCCACGGGTACAGTTTTAAGGCTTGTTCGCGATAGCCTTTTTCTCGCCTGTTGATGTAGTCGCGCTGAGCATCGAGCGCCTTATCGGTTTTGCTTTTTGAGGATTGTTTGTCGCTCATTTTGTTATGTGATTACCTCAGAGGTATAAACATTCGGACGCAATAATGACAGCCATTCTTTCTCAAAAGAGGACTGTTTGTCATTCATTTTGTTAGGTGAAAACATCAGTGTTACTCCTCTACCATTTATTCAACACCCGAAACAATAGTAATCTCAAAATGTGATTCTCTCTCCGGCATTAGAACCGGCAATTTTTCTACATAAATACCAATAAAAGATAAATATATATTTGATAAATAAGCATTTAATATATAATATAACCGGCACTAATACAGGCAAAATTAAGGTTATAAGTCAAATGTCAGAAGAGCCCGCAGCACTTATGGAACCCATGCTCCCTCCCTCGGGAATTAAGGAGTTAGAAGACTTGGCCATGGAACTCGCCAAAAAAGGCAGCGCCCTTGCTGGCACCATTCACCCTATTGTCAGGCGATCCATAGGAAACCTCGTACGCTCAATGAACTGCTATTACAGCAATCTCATAGAGGGTCATGACACCCACCCCAGAGATATCGATAAGGCTCTGGCGGGAGATTTTTCGAGTAATGCAAAACAGCGTAATCTTCAATTGGAGGCAAAAGCCCATATTGAGGTGCAAAGGCTTATTGACTCGGGGGAGGCTCCCACTATCAAACCCTCAAGCGAATTCATGCTGTGGGTGCATAAAGAATTTTGCTCGCATTTGCCAGAACAACTTCTTTGGATTGCAAATCCTGACACAGATGAAAAGTTGCAAGTCGTTCCAGGGGAGTACAGAAAAAGAGAAGTTGCAGTGGGTAGGCATACCCCGCCCTTGGCTGAAAACCTGGAAAGATTTATGCGGCGCTTTGAACAAGCTTATAATCCTCAAATTCTATCTCAAGTGCAGCAGGTTATTGCGATCGCCGCCTCACATCATAGACTTGTTTGGATACACCCATTTCTCGATGGGAACGGACGTGTTGTGCGATTGTTTTCGCATGCGTGGTTATTAGAGACAGGCATCGGAAGTAGTTTGTGGTCAGTCTCTCGCGGACTAGCCCGGAATGTAGAAGAATATAAAGCCCGCCTTATGGATGCAGATACTCCTCGTAGAGGCGATTTAGATGGTAGAGGCAACCTGAGCCTGGAGGGATTGCTAAACTTTTGTCGCTTCTTCCTGCAGACGGCAATCGACCAGATAGATTTTATGGCAGAACTGCTGGATACAGATAACCTCCTAACACGAATGAGTATTCATATAAAAGAAGAAGTCGCTTTCAAACGATTGCCTAAAGGTTCATTTGAGTTATTGAGAGAGGCTTGGCTTCTTGGGGAATTTAAGCGCGGTAGAGCAGTTGAACTAACAGGGTATAAAGAGCGTGCTGCTCGTGAAGTACTAGCCAGCCTGCTTGAGCAACAGTACCTCGTTTCAGATAACGAAAGAGGTCCAGTTCGTTTGGGTTTTCCTATCGGAGCGATTGATAGATGGATGCCACGATTTTATCCATCTTGAAGCACCCTCTGCAGTGACATCCTTGTAATAGCCGGTCTGGGGTCGGAATCGCGCTGCTTCCATCACTATTCAGTGCTTATGTTTCATTTCAGTACAGTGGGTTGTATCGATATGGAACAATAGACAAATGCCCAGACAGCTTGACTAAGTAACATATTGATATGAATAGATAAATTAGTTGGTATACGCATTGCGAGTAAGATTCTCGCCGAATTGTGAATAAAGTGACAGAAGGGCCATTTATCCATCCCAACCAGAGTCATGTGAAATCATCATGCTGAAACATTATATCCGCCAAGCGTGGCTGAGTTTTCGGCGGAGCCCGGTCGCGGGACCCATCAACATACTCACGCTGACTTTAGGGCTCGTCTGCTTCATCCTAGCCTGGGGGATCACCCTTTACTGGGACAGTGCTGAGAGCCATTTCGAAAATGCCAACCGCACTGTTGTGATCAGTTCCGAACAGCGTTTTCT
>JBBSPQ010000574.1:0-2389 GCA_038258585.1 Pseudomonadales bacterium | reverse complement strand
CAGACACTGGTGCACTGGATTGATGCTGGTGCGACACGCGGATTGGGAGAAGACCCGCTTGCAAGCGTTGGACCGGCCGAAACGGAATGGGAATTGGGGACGCCGGATTTGATTGTTGATCTGCCTGCATTTAATGCCCCTGCAACGGGTTCGATCGACTACCAGTTTTTTGAGGCCAACAATCCACTTGATCACGATGTGTGGATACGTGCTGTGCAGATTGTACCCGGAGATAGAAAGGTGCTGCATCATGCGATTGCGACGTTCGGCACAGGTGAAGCAGTCAATGGCATGGATGAGGAAAGTGGACAGGCTTTGTTCCAGTCACAGCTGATGACTTTTGTGCCCGGGAATGAAACTTATCTCTATCCGGAAGGCACGGGTGTACTGGTGCCTGCAGACGCCAAATTCTTCACCCAGATGCATTACACTACTTACGGTAAGGAAACGACGGACAAAACCCGAATCGGTCTTTATTTTGCAGATAAACCGCCAGAGTTCACCTTGCAGCATTACGCCATTGTGAATCTGAATATCGAGATTCCTCCGGGCGCGCCAAACGATGAGGAGGCGGCCTACTATGAATTCCGCAAAGATGCAGTCATATACAGTTTATTTCCTCACGCTCACTACCGGGGCCGTAGTTCTAATTTTACCTTGCACTATCCCGACGGCACGGAAGAGCTGGTGTTGTCTGTTCCAGACTATGATTTTAACTGGCAGCGTTACTTTCAGTTTGCAGAGCCCCTTAATGTACCAGCAGGAAGTCGGCTGATTCATCGCACTGTTTACGACAATTCTCCGGCCAATCCAAGTAATCCAGACTCCACCAAATTCGTCGAATTCGGTGAGCAGACGTGGGAAGAAATGCTGTATGGCGGAGTGTCTTTCCGCTATGCAAACAAGGAAGACGACGTGCAGGAAATCAACTCAAGAGAGTATTTAACCAGCATAACAATGGGATTTATGGACAAGAATCTGAATGGCAAAGTGGAACTCACCGAGATGCCAGAGCGGGCACGCCAAAGTCTGGCGATGGCGTTCGTTATTCTGGACAAAGACAAGAGTGGTGGGCTTGAGTTTCTTGAGTTTCAACAGTTATTGAATCAGGACAGCGATCGCTAAAAATAGACTACTGCAGGAGTCGGCCTGCCGTCGAAAGGGTTCGGTTTTGTCACTCAAACTCATTCGACAGCAGGTCGATCACCAGCTGTCAGGCATTACGCTCCAAAGGTGGAGCAGTAAACCGATAGTTCTTTAACGGCAGTTCGCGTACGCGCTGGCCTGTCAGAATATAAACTGCGTTGGCAACGGCAGCTGCAATCGGTGGAGTTGCGGGTTCTCCCAGCCCTCCCAGCGCTTCGCCAGATTCGATAGTCACAACGTCTATCTCGGGTGAATCTCGCAGATGCAGCATCTCGTAGTCGGTAAAGTTGGTCTGCTCTATGCGACCTTTGTTAACGGTGATTTCCCCGTATAGCGCCGCTGTGAGCCCATAGATGATTCCGCTCTCGGCTTGTGACGCGACTGTGTCAGGGTTGATGGAGCGTCCGCAATCCAGTGCGCAGGTTACTCGGTGTACACGAATTTGACCGGCCGGAGTAATTGAGACCTCGGCGACCTGAGCCACGATACTGCCAAAACTTTCCTGTAGCGCGATGCCTTGAGCGTGACCTTGCGGGAGGTCTCTCTCCCAACCAGCCTTCTCTGCAGCGGCCCGCAGAACTGCGGCATGACGCGGTTTGTCCGCCAGCATGTTGAGACGGAACTGGTAAGGGTTTTGCTCTGAACGATGCGCCAACTCATCTACAAACGATTCTAAAAAGAATGTGTGCTGGGAGTGAGCCACACTGCGCCATGCTCCAAAAGGAATGTGGGTCGGGCTATCGGCATACGCGATGTCTTGGTTAGGAATGCTGTAGGGCGTGTGAGCGGCTTCAGCAGGTTCGTTCTTACCGATATAGTAGTTTTGCCAGGCGACTACTTTATTGTTGCCATCAAATCCTGCTTTGAATACGCTGGTGACGGCGGGACGGTAGTAGTCTTGCTGCATGTCCTCTTCGCGCGACCAAAGGGTCTTGACCGGAACATCGAAGTGCTTCGCTATCAATGCAGCCTGATCGATTGTGTTGGTGGTGTTGGGAAGCCGACGGCCAAAACCGCCGCCCAGATAGAACGAGTGCAGAGTCACGTCATCTTCCGCCATATCACTGATCGATGCGACCCGACCCCTTATACTGAGGTTGTCTTGCGTTCCGGTCCAGACCTCGCACTTGCCATCATGAAAATGAACTGTGCAATTCATCGGTTCCATCGCGGCGTGAGCTAGATATGGCACTCGGTAGGTGGCTTCAACGATGGTAGCTGCGCTTGCGAATGCTGCCTCGGT
>JBBSPQ010000573.1:0-2394 GCA_038258585.1 Pseudomonadales bacterium | reverse complement strand
TAATGAATGCGAGACGGTAGTCTTCCAAATCGCTGTGCAGCGCCAGATTGTGAGTGACGTTCACCAGATATTCATTAATCAACGGATCAGTAATGGTGGTGCTGCTACGTCGGAGAGAACGCAAAAACTCCCGTCCGAGGCCATATTCGTCGTCAAGAGAGATCAGTCCTGAGATTCTGTCACCGAGGCTGGGAAGTTGAACCTGAGCGTGCACAGGCGCAACGCAAAGCACCGCAGCGGTCAGCAGGCAAGCAGTCCGGGGGATAATGAATGACAGAGCAGAGCGTAAAACAGGCATAAATCTCCGTTGGCAATGAATCAAATTGCGTGTTCAACTGTAAACCTAAGACCGACGGAATGACAAATAATTCCTCGTATTTTCGGGCTTTGCCGGGAAGTCTGCCTAGGCAACACATGGCAATGCTTGCTAACATGCCGCCATGAAAATTGATGCAGATCTGGAACTCGATGCAAGCGGCCTGATGTGTCCTTTGCCACTGCTGAAAGCCAAACTGGCATTGAATTCGCTTCAGCCTCAGCAGGTACTGAAAGTGCTCGCGACAGATCCAGGGTCTGAGCGTGATTTTAAAGTGTTTGTGGCGCAAAGCCGGCACGATATCCTGGCCTTTACTAAAGAAAACGCCACCTACTGCTACTGGATCCGAAAAGGCTGAAGTTGTCCATGCGTACACTCCTGCGGAGTTTCTTCGATCGCTATTTCCACGACGAAGAAGCCATAATTTTCACCATTCTGCTCGTCATTGCTGTGATTGTGCTGGTCACGATGGGGTCGATGCTCGCGCCACTGCTGGCCGCGATTGTAACCGCCTACCTTTTGCAAGGTCTCGTCAATCTGCTGCTACACTACCACATTCCCTACATGTTGGCTGTCACGCTGGTTTACGTCTTATTTATCAGCGCATTCATGGCCATTTTACTGTTCTTACTGCCTCAGGTTTGGGGGCAATTAAGTAGATTTATCAATGAGTTGCCGAGATTTATCAGCGTTGGGCAAGAAACACTGATACATCTGCCTGAGAGTTATCCAAGCCTCATTTCCGAACAGCAAGTGCAGGATTTCATCAACACATTGCGCGGCGACCTCGCGGTCATGGGGCAGGTAGTTGTGTCTTACTCAATCTCCACTATTCCGCGAATCTTTGACTGGCTGGTGTTTCTGTTTCTGGTGCCGGTGCTGGTGTTCTTTATGCTTAAGGACAAGAATTTGCTGGTGCACTGGGTCGGGAGCCTGTTGCCACACAACCGACCTTTGATGTTGCAGGTCTGGCGAGAGATGGACATGCAGCTTGCCAATTACATCAGGGGCAAGGTACTTGAGATTATCATCGTGGGAGTGGCCAGCTATCTGACCTTCTTCATTATCGGCTTGAACTATGCTTTGTTGCTGTCCGTTCTGGTCGGTTTGTCCGTAATAGTCCCCTTTTTGGGGGTCGCGGTTGTCACCATTCCATTAGCACTCGTGGCCTATGTCCAGTGGGGTATTGGCAACGAATTTTACACCGTGATTATCGCTTATAGTGTAATTCAGCTACTGGATGCCAACCTCTTGGCCACGATTATTTTCTCGGAAACGGTCAATCTCCATCCCGTTGCCATCATCGCCGCCGTACTGGTGTTTGGCGGACTTTGGGGATTGGCCGGTGTATTCTTCGCCATCCCCCTTGCTACATTGATTCAGGCAATCATCAACGCCTGGCCTGACACCACTCGAAAACCGGCATTTCATCCCCGGCGAAAATGACCTTCTTTGATGCCGGATTTTGTTGTCTGACGGTGGTATGTGGTAAAGTCCCCGCGCAACTTTTTCAACCCACGATTTGAGGTTTTGTAATGATTAACGGCAGTATTGTTGCCATAGTCACGCCGATGTTTGCTGATGGCGAGATAGACTATCCCGCATTTGACAAACTGATTGAATGGCATATAGCTAGTGGCACCGACGCCATTGTTGTCGTTGGCACTACTGGAGAGTCCCCCACTCTTTCCATTGAAGAGCACTGCGCGCTCGTTAAACATTGCGTCGACAAAGTTGCAAAACGAATTCCGGTTATTGCCGGCACTGGTTCAAACTCCACTAGAGAAGCCATATTCTTTACCAGTAAGGCAAAAGAATATGGTGCTGATGCGTGTTTATTGGTGACACCGTATTACAACAAGCCCAGTCAGGAAGGCCTTTATCAACATTTCAAAGCAGTAGCTGAAGCCGTCGATATTCCTCAGATTCTGTACAATGTGCCCTCTCGCACAGGTTGTGACTTGCTGCCGGAAACGGTGTCACGGCTTGCGGATGTTAAAAACATTGTCGGCATCAAAGAAGCGACAGGCGATTTGGATCGCTGCCGACAGTTGCTAAACCTGTGTGCTGACCGTATC
>JBBSPQ010000572.1:0-2410 GCA_038258585.1 Pseudomonadales bacterium | reverse complement strand
GGGGGCCCGCCCCGCCCCCCAAATCGACCCCCCGCCACCGATCGAAAACACCTGTCTACTAGCGCCTGAGATTGAACCAAATCGGCTCGCCCGAAGGATCAATCACACATATCCGCGTACGGATTTGGAACGTTAAGATCGATACTCTTCTGCCCGCCTTTCACCTTCAAGGTAGACTGCGACAGATCCAACCCATCGCCTTCAAGAACATTGTGATCGAAACGATAGATCACATTGACCGCTCCTGCCGTGACCGCCTCGTCGTACTCCCTCGACTTCGCAAGCACACCTTCATTGCGCTGGACATAGGCCTTCATGCGCTCCTTGCCGTGTTTCTTCTCCAGCATCTTGCGGACTATGTGCGGTGCAAGAATTGAGGCGGTGGCGTTGTTACCACCGAAGCCTTTGGAATTGATTAACACCGCGTCCATACCTTGAGGACCAACGTCACGGTGTTGCAGCAGGAAGTCCAGATTGTCGCCGTGCACGTCGTCGGCAATTTTTTCCGTGCTGAGAATTCCCGGAATAATGCCGTACTGCCAAAGGCCGAGGCTGGACGCCAGTTGATCGCCCGCCGAACTCGCCAGCGAGTGACCGATGTAAGATTTCAGGGCAGCGACCGGCCAGCGTGGAATCTTCCAGGTATTGGCGACAGAACTCATGATGTGGGATTCCGTCACGCGGTTCTGTGGCGTGCCTGTCCCGTGAGCCTGAACGTAGCTGCGTTGCTGCAGGCCGACCTCACCAATAACATTGCGGGTCGCCGCTGCGGCCTTGGCCATGGTGATGTAATTGCCAACACCGGGGCTGGCGATGGATTTCTTGTAACCGTCTGCGTTAACGAAGACATCGTTTACTGCGCCGAAAATAGTGGCACCCAGTTCAACGGCTAACTCATCGTCGCACAAAATCACATACTGGGCAGATTCAGAAAGCGTAAAGCCGACATTGTCGCCAAACGGGCGGCAGGCACGAGCGTAATCGGGTCTATCGAGATTCTTATGCCTGTCCAATGCGATGAGACCCATGTCATCAGCGAGCGCTCCCATCGTGGCATAACCTTCGATCACTTCGGGTGTGATTGGCGCCTCGCTGGTCCCTACCATGACAACACGATGCGTACCCGCCTGTATGTCACGAATACCCTGACGGAGGTTGTAAAGGAACGTCGCACAGGCAGCGACGTTAGTGCCTGTTGTGCCTAAATTGCCGAGGATATAGGCGTTGATAAAATCTGCTGGCATTTCGGCAAAACCGAGTGGCAGCTGTTTCGACGACACTTTCTTGCCAAGCAGGCGTGCTTGAAGCAGTCCGCCGTTGCCGTTGTAGTCCAGTTGCGTCATACAGCTGCCGGCATAGACGCTGATCTGGTCCGGTGCGACATGGTTCAGAATGGTCTCCCATTCGATACCCAGTGATTGCACTGCGTCACTGGCACCAAAAACGGTCATCTGCAGGCCGCGAGGGTGGTTGCGCGAAGCATACAGATCCTTCGGATCAAAACCGCTGGGGAGTTGCCCTGCGCTGTTCACTTCTGACTTCAGATAATTCTCTGTCAGAACATCCATGCTGCCGTGAATTTCCACTCGCACCCGGCCGGCCTCGGACTCGCTTATTTGCCAGTCGAGAGGGATTTCGTCTGGCAGGTGTTGCTTGCGGATGACAAAACTCAGAGGGCGCTCTGTCGCAGCGCTGAGAGTCGCTCTCTTATGATAGAGCACGCGCGCTGGATCGAAGAGGTTGTCCTCAAGACGTCGAATCAATGTACCGGCGTTTAGTGTTGGAGCAAGAGTCTGTAAGAATGTCGCTAATTGAACCGGGGTGCCGTGGCCGTCGCACCATTGACCGTCTTTCTTTTTCAGTAGTCCCATCAGGCTGGCTAGACTGGCCCGTGTTTCGAGTGCATCCTGTTGGCTCAATGAGTCCAGAATTAAACGGCGATAGCCGTGATGAGATGAACTGCGACCTGCAGGGTTGATCCCACCCATACCGATGATGACTGGCAGCCTCGACATAACGATCCTTTTGGTGCGGTGCCTTGAATGGAATACAAAATGTGTCCGTAATATAGTCAAATGCTGTTGGCTAATATAGGGCAAAATAGACATATGTCATGCTAAACTGGCCATATTAACAAGCTCGAAACATAACCCTTAAGAGAGATTGAGCAGAATTCCATGTCGTATAAAGTTGTATTAAAGAGGGAGCGATGAGCAATACCCTATTCGTAGAACACATCAGGCACTTACATTCGCAATTGAATATTCCTCCAGAGCATGGCGAGCGGTCGTCTCTGGTTCTTCATGCGGAGCCAGACAATCTGGTGCTTACGGAACCCGACTATTACGGACGGGAGCAGAGGCTTACGCCTGCTGCTTTCCAAGCATGGCAAAAGATGAAGGCGCAAGCG
>JBBSPQ010000571.1:0-2419 GCA_038258585.1 Pseudomonadales bacterium | reverse complement strand
TGAAGATTCGGTTTCGGATGGCCGCGAAGACGCTCTGCGCGCTGAAGGTCCGGAGATGAAAAATAGTAAACACGATGTGGTTTCCGGCCAGGATGATGTGGATTCGCTACTGTCCAGCCTAGGCTTCTGAGATTAAAAATTAGATACAGGTGAATGCACAATGAGTTTCTCAGACGACGAAGAAATTTTAGAAGACTTTCTGATCGAGGCCGGGGAGATTCTGGATCAGTTGTCTGAACAACTGGTGGAGCTTGAGCGTCGACCAGAAGATGCTGATCTGCTGAATGCCATTTTCCGTGGCTTCCACACAGTAAAAGGGGGTGCTGGCTTTTTACAGTTAGGCCCACTCGTGGATTGTTGCCATATCACTGAAAACTTGTTCGACATCCTGCGTACGGGGCGACGTTCTGTCACAGCAGAATTGATGGACGTTGTGCTGCAGGTGCTTGATGCAGTCAACTGCATGTTCGTGCAGGTTAAAGAAAGAGTCGAACTTACTCCCGCAAGTCCGGAGTTAATCGCGGCCGTCACTGCACTCGTCAATGGCGACGACTTGGTGGCATCGGCTGATGTCAGCAATCCTGTTGTTGAAGATACCAATGACTCGGCTGTAGAAACAGAGATCACTGACGACATTACTGATGAAGAGTTCGAGCAAATGCTTGCCGCACTTGATAGTCCGCTGGATGCGGAGGCAAGTTCTGCTATGTCAGGGTCTAGCAATGACGAGATTACTGACGACGAATTTGAAGCTCTGCTCGATACCTTGCAGAGTGGTACGCAAGTCAATGCTGCTAACGCCGTTGCCAGTGACCCCGTTCCTCTTCACGGCGACGATATCTCCGATCTTGAATTCGAAGCTTTGCTGGATGCGCTGCATGGCAGTCGCAAACATCAAGGCACACCCGCTGCAGCTGACAGCGCTGTAAAAATTGATCCCCCTGCGGCCGCTGTGCAGAAACCTGTTCAGAATATTGACAGTAAAACGGCAGTAAAACCGGCAGCAAAAATAGCGCTGGTGTCGAGCCAACCCGCCGTCAAACCCCCTTTTGTTGATGCGGTGGCAAAAGATGCTGTTGCAGAGACGACTGTGCGGGTAGATACCCGACGTCTCGATGAAATCATGAACATGGTCGGGGAGTTGGTACTGGTACGCAATCGTTTAGTGCGCATTGGCACCGCCTCCGCCGATGAAGTCCTTTCCAAGGCAATCGCAAACCTTGATCTGGTCACCGCAGATTTGCAGACCTCGGTCATGAAGACGCGCATGCAGCCCATCAGAAAAGTGTTTGGACGTTTTCCACGCGTGGTACGTGACCTTGCTCGTAGTCTGGGAAAAGAAGTTTCACTGGAGCTTCACGGAGAGGACACAGATCTGGACAAAAATCTTGTCGAGGCACTTGCAGATCCTTTGGTTCACTTGGTGCGTAACGCAGTTGATCACGGCATCGAGTTACCCGATAAGCGTGAAAAGAATGGCAAGGTTCGTCAAGGTACCATTCTGCTTGCTGCAGAACAGGAAGGCGATCATATCCTGTTGACTATCTCCGACGATGGCAACGGTATGGATCCGAATGTATTGCGGGATAAAGCGGTAGAGAAAGGTGTTCTGGAACGCGATGCGGCAGACCGTCTTAGCGACTCTGAATGTTTCGAACTAATTTTTGCGCCGGGCTTCTCGACCAAGACTGAAATTTCGGATGTCTCCGGTCGTGGCGTCGGAATGGATGTGGTGAAAACCAAAATTTCCCAGCTCAATGGTTCGATTCACATTCAATCTAAACCCGGTCAGGGTTCACGCATTGAAATTAAAGTGCCGCTTACGCTGGCGATCATGCCAACGCTGATGGTGATGGTAGGAGAGCAGACCTTTGCCTTGCCTCTGGTCAACGTCAACGAAATTTTCCATCTGGACCTGAAGCGCACCAATGTCGTCGATGGACAGCAGGTGGTGACAGTGCGCGAGAAATCTCTGCCTTTGTTCCATTTAAAACGCTGGCTGATTCGTTCGACTCTTTGTTCGGAAACCGTTATACCCATGAATGACGAAGCGCACGTGGTGATAGTGACTGTCGGTACGAATCGTATTGGTTTTGTAGTTGATCATCTGATCGGCCAGGAAGAAGTTGTTATTAAACCGCTTGGCAAAATGTTGCACGGCACTCCTGGAATGGCAGGTGCTACGATCACCGGTGACGGTAGCATTGCAATCATTCTGGATGTGCCAGGGCTGTTGAAGCGGTACGCAGGATAAATTCATGACGATTAATGTATTGGTTGTAGATGATTCAGGTTTTTTCAGACGCCGATTGTGCGAAATTATCAATGCGTCGCCTGATCTGAATGTGATTGGCACTGCCTGTAATGGTAGTGAAGCTATTGAGAAAGCCCGTGACCTGAAACCCGATTTCATCACCAT